>JAYTYQ010000108.1:0-7162 GCA_043742285.1 Candidatus Altimarinota bacterium | reverse complement strand
AGTGCATATTGGGAAATGGTTACGATGATAAAATTCTGGATTGAACCTTTAGAATTTTACTCGTAATCATTTCCTACACAACCTGATTAAGTTTTACAGATAAGGTATTCTTATTATAAAAAAAACTCTTATATTGCAAGCGTTTTAATTTTCAAGAGTGCTTATCCGTGAGAGGATCAGTCCTATGAGATAATTGAGGGCTTCTTCATAGATTTTCACTTGTTTTTTACTCATTGATGCTCATATGCTCTGAGGATTTTCTTTGAGATTCTTGAGAATATTCTCATACGTTTGTTTGATCTTCTTGTACGCTTCTATACGATCATCCTTTTCGGGATAGATTTTCTTGAGAGTGATATCAAGATCTTTGAGATTTTTCTTGAATTGAGATTTATACGTCTCGAGTACAAGCTTGGAATAAAATTCCTCGATTCACTTAACGATTCCTGTATGAGATGAGGAAGTATCTTCAGCGCTTGTGGTGTCAACATCAGCAGGATCACTTGTTCCAGATGCTGATGGTGAGGAAATTCCTCCAGAAAAACTGGATAACGATTCAATAAATCATTTTTTCGAATCTTCAGTCTTCTTAATGGTTTTTTCGAATTTGGTAGAGATATTCATATTCGTCGCAGCACTCTCTGCATACGAAATACCTGATGGCACTATGATGGCAAAAAAGAAGACAAAAATGGAGAGATATACTCAAGAGATTCACAACATAGGTGATAGACTACTGAAAAAATACGAAAAATCAAGCCCGCACTGTAAAGTTTCTGTGAAGATTAGACATTATTCCTTATGATAGTGAATATTTCTCCATCGTATTGACAGAGTGAGAGAAATATCTCACCATATTTGAGAAAATACTTCCCTCATGGAGTCAATTCTACAGCCTTCTCAAGGATAATATTTTTCCCATTGAGTAGGTCAGTATATACTTGTTCAGATATATTGATAGTGTGAATAGTTGGAAATAACTGACTATAGGATATTGCACTCGGATTTTCTAGATTTGTGATCATTCATTCATCGAGAGTGACCCTATCATTGAGAAACATGTGCGTCCTACGAAGGGTGCTGATGTATCCACCATCCCCTCCAAAAAAGTGTCCGATCAGAGGAGCAAATGAACGGATATATCCTCCAGAGGAGATCGTCAGAGAGATGTCTATAGAATCTGGAGGAGAATATTGATGGATCTCTGCATCACTAACCCTAATACTTCGTTCCTGAAGTTCGAATATTTCCCCAGAACGCGCCAGATCATACGCTCGTTTCCCATCTACGTGAAGTGCACTGTACTTTGGTGGAACCTGTCTCTTCTGAGCTGTGAGAAAATCTCTGAGTTCCTCGGGGGTTCTGGAAATATACAATGAAATATCAATGCTCTCTATCGGTGTTCCTCAGTCCAGTGATGGTGTTTTGCCATCGAGTCGAACGGTGAATCGGTACCGCTTGGCAACATTATCGAGTTCTCTTATGAGTTTCGTGCTATTCCCTGTTGCAATGAGAAGAAGTCCAGTCGCGAGTGGATCGAGGGTTCCAGTATGCCCCATTTTTCGAATACCGAGAATCTTCCTCATCTGCCTGAGAACATCGAAACTTGAGATGCCAAGAGGTTTATCGATGAGATAGAACATAGTTATTTATTGAATTCTGGATAACTCGCATTCCGAGGATGATCCAAAAATCTCGGAGCATGTGTCCAAGTCAATCTGCCATTCTTGATGAGTCCACCATCACCGATGATATTGAAATATCCAAAATCAAATAAAACAGTTCCTACAATATCTTTTCGTGCGATAAAGTGTGCTGCTTCCCCCTTTCCAGAACAACTCTGGAAACACTGGCGAGAATCGGCAGAGTTGTTTCTATTATCACCCATGACCCAGTAGTATCACTCTGGAACCTTGAACAATGACTGATTGATTCCAACGTCGAGGTGGGTATTTCCCTTATTTGAAAGAGAGAGATATGTCTCATCGAGCTTGATGAATCCACCAGATCCAGATGCGCGTTCTATGAATACTTCGCCATTCTCGAATTTGATCGTATCCCCTGGAAGGCCGATTACTCGCTTGATATAGTACTCACGATCTTTATCAGCGTGGGGTGTGATCACAACGACATCTCATCGAAGAGGATCTCCGACATGGACTGGAATATTGGAGAGGATGAATTTCTCGATATTGATCAGAAGACCCTCACCACTCCCATCCGAACTATAACTCACAGGAAGATTGAGATAGGAGAATTTATCTACCAGGATATATTCTCCATTATGGTAACTGGTCTCCATAGAACTCCCATTGATCTGAAATGGCGTTACGAGAAACATACGGATAAAAAGCACAATTATCAATATAATCACCAGATCGCGAAAGAATGATATGAGTTCGCGGATTGTTTTGTTGCCTTCATCAAGCTCAACGGTTTCGAATATTTCGGGTGTATCTGACATGAGAATTTATTAGAGTATAAAATGTATGAAAAATCTGACTTTATTTTCCGTGACACTGTTTGAATTTCTTTCCACTTCAACAAGGACATATATCATTGCGTCATACTCCAACATATTCTTGGTTTTTCTCATCTCCTGTCTGGATGACTCGGATTCATTCACCGTTTCCTTCTTCGTACTCTGTATGTCCCATGTGGCTTGCCGTTGTCAGAGCATTTGTATCGAACTTCGCTTCTGCAGATTCTGCATATTTCGAGAGGAGTGTCTCCTCGAGATTGATCTCGCCTATCGCCTCATGTGCTTTTGCCGTGAGGAGTCACTTCGTGACCCTCAGTCCGATCGTCTCGATCAGTGTGACGAACTTGGTATATGCTCGTTCCTTGTAGATGACGAGAGGATTCTTCTGTGCATATCATTCGAAAGCCACTTCTTCCCGAAGATGAGCCATACTGTCTATATGGAGCATCCAGAGTTCATCAATAGCGGCGAGTGAGAGTCTCCTCTCGAATTCTGCGAATTCTTCTTCGGTACCAGTATTTCGGAGTGATTCGATCTTTCCTGAGAGAAGTGATACTCATTGTGCAGCCACTTCTTCGAATGTCGTGAGTTGGATAAAGTTATCAGTTATCAGTCCTGAAGATTCTGCAAATGTATTGAGTCACTCAATCACTCGTGTCAGTGCCTCGAGACTCACTTGCTGATCTTCTCACTGTGCAATATTCACGATACGTGCCACTTCCGTCTCGAGCATACTCATGATCTCGCCATGGATATCAATCCCTTCGAGAATACGATTGCGTCTTGCGTAGATGGCGAGTCTATGATGATTGAGTACATCATCATACTCGAGGATATGTTTTCGAATATCAAAATTGCGTCCTTCTACTTGTTTTTGTATCGTAGTGATATTTTTCATGAGCATATTGCTCTCGATGAGTGGATCTCCCTCTGGATGAGATTCGAAGCTCGCAAGTATGGCAAAAAGCTTATTTCCACCAAAAATTCGCATGATATCATCTTGCGGTGAGAGCATGAATTGTGAGAGCCCTGGATCCCCCTGACGACCAGAACGACCACGGAGTTGATTATCGATGCGACGCGTCTCGTGCTTCTCGGTTCCGAGAACATAGAGCCCTCCGAGTGTATATTCTTGCGCTCCAGCAACTCCCTCGATCTTCACTGTTCCTGTGAGTGTTCGTACGCGTTCATCGATCTTGATATCAGTTCCTCGTCCTGCCATATTGGTCGCAATCGTGACAGAGCCATAGTGGCCAGCAGCTCCGATGATCTCGGCTTCTCGAGAATCTTGTTTAGCATTGAGGACTTCATGAGGAATTCATTCTTTTTCGAGAAGAGAAGCTAGGTACTCACTTTTTGCTACCGATACGGTTCCCACAAGGATCGGCTGACCTTTCTCATGGAGTGCCTTGATGAGCTTGACCATATAGGTGAATTTCCCTTTCTCCGTCTTGAAAAGGAGATCTCCTCGATCGAGACGTCTCAGGGGTCTATTGGTCGGAATAGAGATCACTTCGAGGTGATAGATTTTGTAGAATTCTTCTTCCTCAGTTTTGGCTGTTCCAGTCATTCCTGAGAGCTTCGGATAGAGGCGAAAATAGTTCTGGAAAGTGATACTCGCAAGGGTTTTGGACTCCTGTTGGATGGTGACGTTTTCCTTAGCTTCAATTGCCTGATGAAGTCCATCAGAATAGCGTCTTCCAGGAAGGACGCGTCCGGTATGTTCATCAATGATGAGAATCTCACCATTGCGGAGAAGGTAGTCGATATCTTTTGTGTACACCGTTCCAGCCTTGAGTGCGTTCTCGACGTGGTGCAGATCATTGAAGTGCTGACTCACGTAGATATTATCAACACCGAGGAATTCTTCTACCTTTTTGATACCATCTTCTGTCAATGTTGCTGTTTTCTGCTTCTCATCGATCTTGTAGTCTTTCTCATGAACAAGCGAACGAGCAAGAGCGGCAAATCTCATATATTTCGTTGTTGGCTCACTATCGGGAGCCGAGATGATGAGCGGTGTTCGTGCCTCATCGATGAGAATAGAGTCGACTTCATCGACGATGGCGAACCATTTCTGTTTCATGACTCGACGTTCGCTCATGATCGCCATATTGTCCCGGAGATAGTCGAATCCGAGCTCATTATTCGTCGCATAGACGATATTGCAGGAATAGGCAATCTTCTTCTGTTCATAGTTCTGACCATGAGTGATGACGCCGGTCGAGAGTCCGAGTGTTCCATAGATGATCGACATCTCCATTGCGTCACGTTGTGCGAGATAGTCATTCACGGTCACGATATGTACAGGAATTCCGACCAGTGAGTTGAGATATGCCGAGATGGTAGCTACCAGAGTTTTCCCTTCACCCGTACGCATCTCAGATATATTCCCCTCATGGAGGGTCAGTGCACCAATCATCTGGACATCATAAGGGATCATATTCCACTCGATTTTTTTATCCGTTCCGAATTCGAAACTCTTCCCGTATATGAGTGTACAGGCTCTACGATGAAGAGCGAATGCTTCATGCTTGATCGATTCGAGGATCTCACGGATCTTCACATGGTCGTCGTGATCTGTGATATCGAGTCATTCGAAGAGGGACTGAAATGCATGTGTTTTTGCTTGAATCTCTTCTACAGTATGAATATCATTCTGCAGATGAACCTCGAATTCCTTGATTTTGTCGAGGTCTTTTTGGTATTTCTTGAGTTTTTTCTCTGATGGATCACCGAATATCCGGGCTATGAGGGAAAGCATGAAGCAATTATAAATTATAAATTATGAATTATGAATAAGGAAAATTTCCTGTATCTATAATTCAAAAAAAGTGCGTTTTGTATCGATCAGATGATATCTGAAATGATTTCAATATGCAGAAAATCCGCGAGATTATACAGAAAAATCCTTTCTATTCAAATCTCATACCATAAAAATCACAGGAATATATTGACTAAATATATTTTTGTATCTAAAACAATCCCTCCAGTGTTGGAGGGATCTGATTATTCGAAGAACGTATCCACAACTTTTCGATAGGCAAGACGATTCTTGATATCTTCGTAATAACCATCACCAGGAACAAGTTTTGCCCTGAGTCTTTCGACGACATCAGTACTTTCATAAGTAGATATAATTTTTTCTACTTCTATCTTTATCTCCTCATCTGTCGGCTCAGTTCCTTTCATCTCGCGGATTTTTCGAAGGAGGAGCTCTGCCTTCAGCCTGCGGTGTGCTTCAGGTCTTACTACTTCATCTTTATAGATCTCTTCTGACTTTTTCACATGGTCGAGATATTGCTTGATATTATATCCTTGCTGTTCGAGATTTGCAGCGTGTTCACGATAGACTTGATCGATCTCATTGCGAAGAAGCTCAGGTCCAACTTCAAATGTTGCTACTTCGAGCATTTGCTTCATGAGAGTATCCTCATCTTTTGCTCGAGCTTCACCTTCCTTCTTTATTTTGATTTCTTGTTCGAGTATTTCTTTGAGTCACTCGATATTTGTCCTTTTTCCACGAAGCTTTTCTATGAAATCTTCATCAAATTCTGGAATATGGAGCTTCTCGATGCGCTCAATATTCGCGATGAAGTAGACTTTTCGACCTTTGAATTCATCACTGTGATAATCCTGCGGGAAAATAATATCGAACCCTACTGCATCTCATATTTTTGCCCCAATAAGTTCCTCTTCAAATCCTGGGATAAATCAATTGGATCCTATCACGAGAGGATAGTTCGGTACACGAGTCTCACCTATAGCATCACCTCACTTGCCGTCATATCCTTGAGCGGATATCGTCGCACGATCACCATTTTCTATGGTGAGATTCGAGGTATCAGCACCATCATCCGTATGATGACCTGCTTCATGAAAGTGTGTGAATCGAGCTTTGATATTGACAAGTTCTTTTTCTACTTCTCCTTTCTCTATTGATACCGAAGTCTTCTGTATCTTGATTTTTTCCATCTCTTTCTCGTCTATGATGATCTCTGGGAATACTTCGACCTCGAGAGTGAGTTCGATAGGATTCGTGCTTTTCACTTCAGTGATCTGTCATGGTGCTACCGGGATGATATTTTCTTTCTTGAGAACTTTGGGATAGATTTTTCCGATCAGTCCATCGAGGGCTCGCTGCTCTATAGTAGACTCTCCGTACTCGCGGATGATGACATGATCAGGGATTGCAGAACCTTGCTTGAATCCCTTCACTTTCCCCTTCGTACGGATTTCTTCGATGACAGATTTTTTTGCTTTTTCGAGTTCTACTCCTGATTCTTTGATGAGGATAGAGAGGGTATAGCTATTTTTACGTGTGACGGTAGACTGCATGAGTATATAATGAATGATAAATAAAAATCCCGTGGAAAACGGGAAAACTATATAGAAAAACAGAGAGAAAGCAAAACTAAATTCTACGAGTTCAACGTGGTCAGACAGGCATGTAGCGAAGAGCCCGGTCGATTTTACTTGCTATTTGATGTTTTTCGGCTTCAGCTCGTGGTATCCTCAGTTCATCCAAAGCATCAACTCGTGCTTGATCGCTTGCAAAATAGGCAACTATGTGAACCTGATTATTAGACAAGTTCCTAAATAGTACTTTGTAGATTTACCAACCCACAGGCTATAAGAAGAATAGTGTGTTTCCGGTTATCTCGTACTGTCTTCCAGTCT
>JAYTYQ010000107.1:0-3942 GCA_043742285.1 Candidatus Altimarinota bacterium | reverse complement strand
CTACCAAATCCAATCAATGAGGAAAAAAAACTGCCATTCCATTATCCACTATTCATAAAGAATATGCGGCACTTCCATTTCTCACGGATGTGAGTATCTACCGATTCGTGAGTCGAGATACGCCTCTTGTTGATAAAGAATATGAGCCAGATGATCTCGAGTCCATCAGTTGAGCGCATATCAATACAGCAGGCAGATCGTCTCTCAAGCTCAGGAAAGTCGCTCGAGATGCACTCTCTTATATGGCAGCGGATTTCGAAGCCAAATTCGGTATTCCCCTCACCGTCATCAGTAGTTATAGAAGTGCGAAATATCAACAGAGAATGTGGGACCTCGGAAAGTGTAGTGACTCTCTCTGTGCACCTCCTGGCTCGAGCGAACACCAGCTCGGTCTTGCCATGGACCTCTTCGATGCCACGACAGAAAAGGAATATCTCGAGAACTTCAACTATCGACGATATATCTCGTGGCTCCAACAGAATGCTCATCGCTATGGATGGCATCAGAGCTATCAGAAAGGTGAGAGTATCGACAACTATGAAGTTGAGCCATGGCATTGGCGCTATCTCGGAGTCGATCTTGCGACGAAGCTTCATAATCTCGGATGGACCTATACAGAATATGTGAGATTTCAGATAATGCTCTCGAAAAGATAGAGAGACGAGGCTACGCGAGTCCTTTCCGAAAACAAGAATCGAGATGATCGTCGACCATGCCAACAGCCTGCATGAAGGCAGAGATGATCGTGGGTCCGACAAAATTCATCCCCCGTTTTTTGAGATCTTTCGATATCGCACGAGAAATATCTGACTCGGAGATGCAGTCACTCATCGAGTGAGGAGGATGACTCATAGGAAACTTCCTTTTGTCATCGCGAGCAAAACGTGGCGATTCAGATACATGAAAGAATATCTCTTTTTTTTCTGGATTGCCTGTCTGCCGAACAGGTAGACCTCATTCCTCAAAATGACAGTACCAAAAATAATGATCCAAACTTCCAAACTCTTGCTGGATTTGAAGGGCTACACGAGCATTCTGACGAACTGAATACACCTTGAGTCGATTGCGAACAATCCCCGGATCTTGAAGGATCGATTCGAGTTCTTCATCACTCATATTCACGATTGTCTCGATATCCCACTCATGGAAATGCTTGCGATAATTCTCACGCTTTCGGAGAACTGTAATCCACGAGAGTCCGGCCTGAGCTCACTCGAGTGTGAGAAATTCGAATAACTTCTCATCCGCATGAACGGGAACTCCCCACTCTTCATCATGGTATGCGATATAGAGTGGATCAGTTCAGCACCAAGGGCAACGATTGATATCTAGCATACTATTTGTTCAAAAAATATTCCCACAAAACCCCTTTCGTACGATCTTCTCATATCTGTGAGGTACGAACGAATTCAATGATATCTTCGGTTGTATACCAGTCATAAGTGATCGATTCCCCTTCTCCGAGATCCTGCAATCCCGTGAGTTCGAATTCACGAACGATGAAATAATAGAGATCCCATTCCATTGTCGCGCCACAATGAGAGACCTTCAGGAGTATGAGATCTTCTCGATTGACGAGAATACCACATTCTTCTTTCGACTCTATGATAGCCGCAGCTCGAGCTGCCTCCAATATATCACCATCGAATGCTCTATATTCCTCTATGAGATCGAATACCTTGCCTCATGGGAGTCGATAGTCATATCCGTCATTCTCGCCACGGAATTCTCGAGTGAGAAGAATCTTGTCTTTTCTCTCGAAGATCATACGCACTCCGGGTGCCCGCCTCGCGAGTTCGAACATTTTCTTCTTGTTCCCAAGATCGACTTCGTACTCGATGAGCTCGACGATCCTCCCGCTACCGAGTATGTTTTCTTTTCCAGTTTTCGTCCACATAGTGATATTCGATAAAGGAGTTATTTTTTGGGAATGCAGAGGCTGAGTCATCCTGTAGCGATCAGTGCCCCGATACTATTTGACCAGAGATCATACCAGGTATCCTCCACTGAGAGAGTGAATCGCATACCATAGATTCACTGGAGTACCGATTCCAAGAGCTCATTGAAGATGCCAAAAATGGATGCTATACAGAATGCTATACAGAAAAACTGAAACCGTGAGAGAGAAATACGAGAGGCACGAGAGGCAAAATAGGTAATCAGGACCATTGCCATACCACCACCACAAGCATGGAGAATGCGATTGGAAATCTCAATATCTGAGATCATCCAAGATCATGCTATTGATACAACGAACCAAGCGAAAATAACACTTGCATGAACCAATGAAAGTTGCATAGATTTTCTCTCCCGAAAAAAAATCTGAATCCACAACGTGATGAGAGGATAGGAAATAAGATAACCGATTGAGAGGGTGAGAAAATACATTGGGATAGAATAACTTTAGAAATCTTTCGGTTTTTTCGCATCGATCACTTCCTTCATCGCTCGTTCGAGCACATGCCCGACCATGAGACACTGCTCTTCACCGAGGAGTGGTCCGAGGATCTGGAGTCCGACAGGGAGTTCGATACTCGCATCATCTGGTGGAGACGCGTATCCGACTGGGATCGTGAGTCCGGGGATACCAGCGAGTGAGGCTGGAACTGTGAAGACATCTTCGAGATAGAGGGCGAGAGAATCAGATCACTTCTGTCCGATCTTCCATGCGACGGTCGGGGCAGTCGGAGTGACGAGGACATCCACTTGTAGGAATGCTTCCCTGAAGTCTTGTCGGATCAGCTCACGAACACTCGATGCCTTCTTGTAGTACGCATCATAGAATCCTGAAGAGAGCACATATGATCCCACCATCGAGCGACGCTGGGGTTCTGCTCCGAGTCATTCTACTCGATTCTTCGAAATATCATGAGAACCTTCGCAACGATGGCCATATCGGATACCATCATAACGAGCAAGATTCGAGGAGACTTCTGCAGGATTGATGATATAGTATGCAGATATGCCATAGCTCGTATGCGGGAGTGATATGTTCACGATCTCAGCTCAGAGTCACTTCAGTGTATTGATCGCAGACTGTATCACGTTATTCACTCATGGCTCGATACCCTCGATAAAGTACTCCTTGGGTATACCGATCTTCACTCACTCGAGATCGGTTCGTTCCCATATACTCGGATCCAGTTGCACTGTATCTGTGAGTGTTGTCGCATCGAGTGGATCAACTCCAGCAGTGACCTCATAGAGGAGTGCTGCATCTCGAACGGTCTTGGTCAAATATCCTGGCGTATCGAGAGATGATGCAGCAGCAATGACTCCATAGCGACTATTGCGACCATAGCTCGGCTTGAATCCGACGACACCACACATACTCGCAGGCTGTCTGATACTCCCTCAGGTATCTGTACCGAGTGCTGCGGGTACGAGTCCGAGAGCGACTGCTGCAGCAGATCCAGAAGATGTTCCTCATGGAATACGAGTCGGATCCCAAGGATTTTTTGTCGGGCCGAATGCGCTATTCTCCCCACTTCCTCCGAGGGCGAACTCATCCATATTGGTCTTGCCGAATGCGATGAATCCTGCAGACTTCATCCGAGCGGTTATGGTCGACTCATACGATGGAACGAAATCCTCAAGCATCTTCGAACAAGCAGTTGTACGAATTCCTCGTTCACAGAAGATATCCTTCACGGCAATCGGGAGTCCTTTTCCGATTCCCCCTTGAGAAAGTTGAAAACTCGCCGTGGAGAGGGGGCTGGGGGGATTTTGCTCTGGCATCGTCGTGAAGATATTGTATTCTTCATTGTATCTCTTGGTACGCTCGAGAAAGTACTGATATATCTCTTCGCCCGTTGTCTGCCTAGATGATATGAGCTCTCAGAGCTCGATCAGTGAATAGTTTTTGAAGTCCATGTTTTGGCTGTGGATAAAGAGAGACGGAGTATATCGAAAAAGAAAGTAAAAACAAGTTTTGACAAATAA
>JAYTYQ010000106.1:0-3545 GCA_043742285.1 Candidatus Altimarinota bacterium | reverse complement strand
GTCTCATTGCGGAAGTCGAGAACCGCTTCAGAGATCGTGACAAGGTCGAGATTTTTGCGTCACTTGAAGAATTCCTTGACCGGTAGGAGTATATTGTATGACTTCAGAAACATCTCGACAATCTCTCGGTAGATCGGGCAATTATGATTCATCATATAATACTTCTTCTTGTTGGATTCATAGGATTTGAGAATGCCGAGTGCTTCGAGATTCATGAGCTCTCGTCTCACTGCATTGATCTGTTCATCCGTATCACGACACAGTTCACGAATAAAAAAACCGATACTGGATCGGGCAACAGTGTCTTCGATGACGAGTTTTTCGAGAAGCTTCACGCGCGAACGCGATCCAAAGAGTTTGGTAAGATCCACGAGTTTTTGGACAGAAAGGGAATACTAGAGCCCAAGTATATGGGAAAAGGAAGGAAATGCAAGCATTTTATTTTTGATACAATACTCCCGAGTTGAGAATCGAGAATCAGAATTTTTGACAGCAAGAAAATATTGAGTTTTTTTATTCTCTCTCGACTTTTCTCCTCTTTTTTCTATACTCCTATTATGTCCAACCTCAACCCCGCTCAACAAGAAGCCGTTCTCACGATCGACTGACCTCTCCTCATCAACGCCTGAGCTGGATCTGGCAAAACTCATACTATCACCGAACGAGTCGTCCACATGATACAGGAACGTGGGATTGATCCACGATCGATATTTTGTGTCACCTTCACGAACAAGGCGGCGAAAGAGATGCGTGACCGTATCGGAAAGCGTCTGAATATCGATATGAATCGCGTGAATCCTTTTCGTGAATCGAGACTCCCCACGATCGGGACATTTCACTCAGTGGCATCCTTTTTTCTCAGGATGTTCATCGATCGACTCGGCTATGGGAAGGATTTCGTGATCTATGATGCCGATGATTGTGTCCGCCTCGTGAAGGATATCATGAAGCGACAGCATATCGATGAGAAAGAATTCAATCCTCGAGGTATCCAAGGGATGATCTCAGGAGCAAAGGGGAAGTGACTCACACCCAATGAATACTCAGCAACGGTCGACAGCTATCTCGGTTCTGTCGTATTCGAAGTATACAAGGAATATGCTGGCAGACTCAAGGTAGATAATGCTCTCGACTTCGATGATCTCCTCTTATTATTTCGGCAAATACTCGACATCGATGAAGTAAGGGAGTATTTCCATGCTCGATTCCGCTACTTTATGGTCGATGAGTATCAGGATACGAATATCCTCCAGTATGATACGATCCGAATCCTTGCAAGTGCAATGCGCAATCTCTGTGTCGTCGGGGATGATTGGCAGGGAATATACTCGTGGCGAGGGGCAAATATCGAGAATATTCTCTCGTTTCAGAAAGACTATCCAGAAGCGAAGGTGATCAATCTCGAAGAGAATTATCGTTCGACACAGATGATCATCGATGCGGCAAATGCTGTGATCAAGAATAATACTCGACAGATGCAGAAGACACTCTTCACAAAGAATCCTGTCGGCAACAAGATCACTCTGATCGATGGACTCGATGAGAAACATGAAGCTGAACTGATCGTGGAAAGGATACGCCATATCATGAGCGACAGTGATCAGTGATCAGTGATCAGGTCGGAAAATAGAGATATTTCTCATCTTCCTGCAAACTGATTCCTGCAAACTGATTACTCTTCTTTCGCCATCCTCTACCGTACCAATGGGCAGTCTCGTCTCATCGAAGAATCTCTCATTCGCAAAAATATTCCCTATCGCATCTATGGTGGTGTGAAGTTCTATGAACGCAAGGAGATCAAGGATATTCTCGCGTATCTGCGTCTTGTCTTCAATCCGTATGATTCCATGAGTCTGAAGCGTATTATCAATGTCCCTGGTCGCAAGATTGGAGAGAAATCTCTCGAGAATTTTCTCGAAGTGCTCGCGCGTGAACACTTGAATCTCGCCGACTTCGCAGAGAATGACTTTCTCCTCGCTTCTCTCACGGGAATTGGTGCGAAAGGGATTCAGAGCTTCTGCCTGACCTACAAGACCCTTCGATGACTCTCGCAAACCGTCTGAGTCGCCGAACTCATGGAGAATATGATCAAGCGGACCAGCTATCTCGAGTATCTCAAGTGAGAATACACGGAAGATGAATACGAAGGCAAGGTAGAAAATGTGGAGGAATTCCTCAGTATGGCGACACGATATGATGGCATGCTCTATCCTGAGAACCTCGCAACATTTCTCGAAGATATCGCGCTCATCACCGATCACGACAGGGACAATGAAGAAAACTCCATTGATACAGATGGACAGAGAGGATCTGTCTCATTGATGACCGTGCATCTCGCGAAATGACTCGAATTCCCCCATGTGATCATCGCCTGAGCAGAGGAGGGGATATTCCCACACTCACGATCCCTTCTCGAGGCTTCAGCAATCGAGGAAGAACGTCGTCTCATGTACGTCGCTATCACTCGTGCGAAGATCTCACTCTCTATTTCACGAGCACATGAACGCTACAACTTCGGCAACTACTCTGCGAATCCGAAGAGCCGATTCGTGAAAGAAATTCCTACGGAGTATATCCACGTCGAGGAACGTCGCGGAAGTGCTCAGAGTATCTTTGGGAATGGGGGAAATGGTTTTTCAGGTTTTCAAGACCTCCTTTTGAAAGGAAGTGCCGATGAACGAGGCGGAAGATTTTCTGTTTTCTGAACTCCATTTACAAAAAATGATACGAAATGATCACTCAAAAACAGTGCATCTGATTTTGCTGTTGGTAACCGTATCAAGCATCCACAGTATGGTATCGGGACGATTGTATCGCTTCGTGAAGCCGTCGCTGATATTGCTTTCGCAGGAACGGGGATCAAGAAGATGAATATCGAGATTGCACCGATAGAGAAATTATAATACCCCCATCTTCCCATTTTTGAGATCCGCAAATGCCTGTCGTATCTCTTCCTCAGTATTCATGACGAATGGTCCATGTGCTGCCACTGGCTCATCGAGGGGCTTGCCTGCCATGACGAGAATCTTTGTTTCATCCCCTCCTTGATAAGGGAGGGTTAGGGTGGGTTTGCTCTCGAGAGTAACCTCACTTCCTTCGCGAGAGAAGAAGAGCATATCACCATTTTGGATATCCTTTCCTTGCGAAGAGATTGATCATTCTACCACGAGAATCATAGCATTGTACCCATCAGGAAAAGTGAGAGTAACCTGAGATATGTGGTCGAACCGTATATCATAAAGCTCTACTGGGGAGAATGTTTGTGCGATTCATTTTGCAGTCAATGATGTCTCGCTCTCTTTTCAGAAGAACTCTCAAGCAATAATTCGAGCTTTTCCTCATGAGAACTTCACTTCTGGAATATTCTTTCGAGTGAGTGCCTGATAGTGTGGAGTGGTCATCTTGTGTTCACGGGGAAGATTGATCCAGAGCTGGACGGCATGTTGGATACCTCACTTCTTCGAAAAAGCTTCTGTCATGAATTCATTGTGCAGAAGTCCACTTCCTGCTGTCATCCACTGAACTTCATCCGCTCCGATGATACC
>JAYTYQ010000105.1:0-4572 GCA_043742285.1 Candidatus Altimarinota bacterium | reverse complement strand
TCGTTGGGGATATTTCTCTGAAAAATAACTGGTTCTTCCCTTTTTCTCATCATGAGAGTGAGGAGAGTGACTTCGTGACGAAGCTTTTCAGATCATTCGACTGACTCAATCTCTCGACGGATACAGTAGGATTTTTCATCGCACTTGAACCCTTCGAGCCGAAATGAGTTGGATTTTTTCTCTCGACCAAGTTCAGTGTTCTTTTTTTTCGTATCAGACTGCTCTTCACATTCTGGAAATATATCTTTGATCACAAGGCAGAAAAATGATGGAAATCAAAGTGATTCCACTTCTATGAAGAAAAGCTTCAGGAAGAGATTTTTCACACTCGGATATTTCTCGTCGTCGAATCGAGTGATCAGAAAAAAGCAAAAAGAATAGTCGAAAGTATTTTTCATAACTTCACCCTCTTCAAAAATCTCCCCCTCAATGAATTCGAACTCCATACACACCCCATGAATGAGTCAATGAGGGCACTCCAACATGGAAAAAAAGTCACTTCGCTCGTCCTCTCAGCAGAAGAAATATCTCATATATTCCACTTTCCAAATAATCCTGCTAAAGAAACAGCACTCCTGAAAATCAATGCTCGCAAGCTCGCACTTCCTATCGGGATGCCAATACTTCCCTATACCACTGTCGCGAGTGATATCGTCATAGCACCACATGATCCATCCCTCGGTGTCCTCGGTGAGTCTGACTATCGCAGTGTACGTGTCCCTCTCGGAATCTATGATGAAGATCGACTTCGTCATATGTACGTTGTCGGAAAAACGGGCGTCGGAAAGAGTAAGTTCCTCGTCTCGATGATGATCGACGATATTGCTTATGGGAAGTGACTCGCGGTCATAGATCCTCATGGAGATCTCATCGAAGAGGTGATGATGCATATCCCAGAGAATCGCAAAAAAGATGTTGTGATATTCGATCCGACTGATGAACAATTCCCTTTTGCCTTCAATCCGCTCCATATCCACTCGAATGAATCGAAGCAAATACTCGCGAAAGGATTTATCGATATATTCAAGAAATTCTTCGGAGCGAACTGGAATCCGAAGCTCGAACATGTCCTCAGGATGCTTTTTCTCGGGCTTCTCGATGTTCCTGGTGCGACCATGTTCGACCTGATCAGAGCACTCACGGATAAGGACTTCCGATATATCATGATCGAACACGTGAAGGATGATGTCGTGAGGAATTTCTGGACCAATGAATTCGCTGGATGGTCTCAACAGTTCAACTCGGAAGCCATCATGCCGATACTCAATAAGGTCGGTCAACTCCTCTCGATCGATATGGTGAAAAATATCTTCACTTCAACCGAGAACAAGCTCGATCTCCGTGATATCATGGATTCTCAGAAGATACTCCTCATCAAACTCCCGAAATGACGACTCCAAGAAGAGATCATGGGATTCCTCTGAGCCATGCTCGTGACCAAGATCTACCAGACAGCAATGGGAAGGCAAAGTGTGGATAAAAACTCTCGTACACCATTTTTTCTCTACATCGATGAATTCCAGAATTTCGCAACAGATACCTTCTCAGAGATCCTCTCAGAAGCTCGCAAATATGGACTCGGGCTCATCGTCGCGCACCAGTTCATCCAGCAGATCCCTGCTCACCTTTCACAGGCACTTTTCGGAAATGTAGGCTCACTCGTATCATTTCGTATATCAAGTGATGATGCTCGTATCATGAAGGAGCACTTCGATCCGTATGTGACCGCGTATGACCTCGCGAATCTCTCAGCTCGAGATGCCTATATCAAGACTCTGGTGAAATGACAAGTCCGTGATCCACTCTCGATGCGGACTCGCTATGTTGCTGATGTGAAGGTAGAGGTCAATCATATGCGCAGTCTGTATCAGATATCACGTCGGCTCTATGCCAGGTCGCTCGAAGTCGTGAAGCAATCCGTGACCAAGGAGCAACGAGAAGTCCTCACAAAGATAGAGACATTCGGGGAGCCGATACTCTAGATCAGAGTAGATTTTTTATACTTTTTTCCTATACTGATCGTATACATTCATGTTATTTTTATGCTAAAAATCCTTACAGATATATATTTCAGAGAGTTTAAAAAAAATCTCTGTACTTTTGATGCATCTTTTGCGACTTTTCTCGAGTCATCGAAAGAGCTCGATTTTTCCTACATGATCGAATCTTCTTCGGTTTTTTCATCGAATATTGAGGGGAATAGTCTTGATCTGAATTCATTCATGAATGCTCGAATGAAACAAAAAAAATCAAAAGATGCTGAAGAAATCGAAAACCTTATCAGTGCCTATCAATATGCTCAAAAGAACCTCCTCAATGAGAAGAATTTTCTCAATACTCATACACTCTCGTCAAAAACCCTTCTTATCAAATCACAACGTGGGAAATATAGGAATGATACCGTCGGAGTATTTGGAAAAGAAGGTCTTATCTATCTTGCGATAGAAGCGGAATATGTTTCTGAAAAGATGGAAATTCTTTTTGAAGACATAACTATACTCCTCGAGGAGAAACTCTCCTCTGAAGAAGTCTTTTATTACGGCTCTCTGATCCATCTCATATTTGTCCATATTCATCCGTTTTCTGACGGGAATGGTCGATCTGCGAGACTTCTCGAAAAATGGTTCGTCGCTCGTAAGCTCGGAAATGAATGCTGGAAAATATCGTCAGAACAATATTATAAGGAAAATCGAGCTCAGTACTACAAAAATATCAATCTCGGTGTGAATTATTATGAGCTTGATTATTCGAAATGTCTGCCATTTCTCGCTCTGCTTCCGATGAGTCTATCTCTCTAAATTGCTTCTATGTTTTCTCATCAAAATGCTTCTGGATTTGATCCAAAAATTTTTCTTGTCTACGAAGATCATCTCATGGCATATGATCGTATGGATGGCATGACGTATAATCTCGCTTATCAACTCATATCTAGAAATATTCTCGATAATGCTACCCGTGAGGCGATCGTCTTCCTTTGAGAAGATGGGAGTGTGGATAGTTGCGGGATACTCGAAAAATTGCAAAGCAAGGTACAGAATCCTGAAATCTCCCTCTGGCTCCAAGTAGCCATGGTGCGATCTGAATCCTATCTCAATATTGCTTTTCAAAATGAGGAACGCATAGAAGGTGAACACTTCGATGGGATTATGGTGATGTCTGGTCTCGGGAATTTCGATGGCATGATGCGAATACTCGTGGGCTTCCATATCACTGATTTATGGGGTTTCGAAAATAAAAATGATAGAGAAAATATTGATGCATTTCTCGAGTTCGCATGATATCATGCGAGGATTGAATCTTTTGTCCTTCAAGGTGATCATGTACTCTACTCTCTCGGCATTGATATGAACCATGCTCTTGCTGATCCTATAGAAGCGATAATCACCTATTTTAATACTCCATCTAAAATCCTCTTTCATAAATACTACTGCAATAATTCACAAAGACCTGAATGGGATTATTGGGTAACTGAGCTTGCTGCAGCGACCGAAAAACCTAATCTGTAGATTTTATTTCCTATATTTTTTTTATGCCACGATCATCTGCTCTTCCAGCCATCTGTAGCTTCTGTCATGCTATCATCCCGAAAAAGAAAAATAGTATCGAGAAACATCTCCGTGAATGTCCGAAGATACTTCATGATGCGGAAAAAATGATAGAAAAATATACCATTCTCATCGAGTGATATGAATATTGGCTCCTGATCACTGCCGAACCTGAAACAACCCTCAATCGACTCGATAGTTTTCTCAGAGCGGTGTGGCTCGAGTGCTGTGGACACATGAGCGAGTTCTCACTCGGAGAACCATATTCGTGAAGTGCACTCGGCACAACTCGTACGCTCGAAGACATCGCACGTATGACTGATACATGGAGCTATGTCTACGATCATGGGAGTTCTACATATCTCTCTATGACTCTCTTTGGGAGTGCTCAATTTAGAAAAGAAAAGAATCCTATCACACTGATGATGAGGAATGAGGTACCAAAATTCCCGTGTGCACACTGTGAAAAATTAGCAGATTCTATTTGTTCATTTTGTGTTGGAGAATGATCTGAAGCATATCTCTGTAGTCATTGTATCGAGAAACACTCATGTGTAATCGATGAATGAGAGCCCTATATGATCATGTCTCTTCTCAATAGTCCTCGTACTGGAACCTGTGGGTATGATAAGGCATGTATAGATGAGAAAGTATTGAAAAAATATTTACCAAACCTCGTATAAAATTCCATGGCTATCACTCGTATCTGTACTTATTGTTCTTCCTCATTTGATATCACAGATATTGATCAAGATTTTCTCACTCGGCTTGCACCGACGATCGCATAAGAGAAACACGATCTTCCCTTACCAACACGTTGTCCGAAGTTTTACAGATTCGTTCTATGTACCCCATCCCCCCCTCAGAACATCTCGTCGAGAATAGACTATGTAAGAAATGCTCTACTATTTTTCCAATCACAGATACGGACATGGAGTTCTACTCGAAAGTAAGTCCAGTGTTTCCATACCCCTCCCAGCCTCCCCTAAAAGGGGAGGAATCTCTCCCCCTCATAGGGGGAGTAGGA
>JAYTYQ010000104.1:0-2042 GCA_043742285.1 Candidatus Altimarinota bacterium | reverse complement strand
CCACAGGTTGGAGGAAGTGCTCTCTCGGCTCGTATCAAGATACTTGACGCAGATGATAGGATCATGTCAGGATTCTCTTCAGTTGCCACTATCACTCTCTCTGAAGGAGCATGATACTTTGCCAGTGGGACGACTGTCGAGATTCGCGATGGACAGAGTGACGAATTCACATTCATTCCGGGGCGTATAGCAGGTAATCATATGCTCACACTCGATGTTCCATGAGTAGGAACTGTTTCCAATATTGTCTTCTCCGTGGATCCAGGCAAGCCGATGTATATCACACCGAGTCTTTCTGATACGGTATTGTCATTCACGCTCAAGGATCGATATGGGAATACAACACCGAATTCTTTGGGTGCTACGCTTGAGCGAGATCGAGATCCGATCATTCCTGTGAATTTTGTCAATGGTATATATTCCTCTCCCCGAAAGACAGGATATTATACGATACGAGCAAGAGAACTCGAGAACAACACACTCACTTATGCTGATAAGTTGGGATCCTATACACTGACAGGTGTATCATATGCGAGTCTCTATGTCCCACCAACAGATGTAGATTTCTCATTTCTTCCTGACTACAATGCTCGATATACCATATTCTCTGGAGATTCTTATCTCAGACAGAGTGAGAATATCCTCTATGATGTCTCTCCTGGACAATCATCGAGCCTTGCCGTTTCTACACTTCTGGATTCTCCCTATCGACAAGATCAAGTCCTCTCATTGATTCCTGGATGAGGATTTGCTCTCGGGAAATCTGCAGATACTGCATTGGTTCCCGAGGTCACTCTCGAGAAACATACGCTCGTTCTCACGGTTCGAGATGACGTCACTCACTCGGAAGTGAGTCGAATCGGATATCCCATGGTACGTCCCGATCTCTCACTCTGCCACGAGAAAAACACGAATACGCATGATTGTGAGACATTTTTCAATCGTGCACATATTCGCTTCGTATGATTCGATACGATGCCGTACCAGATCTCTCAAAAAGATAACACCCTCTCACTCGGGACTTCTACCCTCTCACTTCTCCAATATATCGAATGAGAAGGTTTACAGATGAGCCCTTGACTCTCACTCATTCCAGAGACGACTCTCTCTGATCGTCATCTCAGTCTCTCAGTTCACTACAATGATCAGGTGATAGGAAGGATGATTATTGCAACTGATATACGCAGTAGCATTGTGCGAGCCCAAGACATCACGACTCCAAGAGCGATTTCAACTGCAATACTCTCATCCAATAGTGTCTCCTATGGTACTCAGGAGATCTATGTGAGTGAATTTGATCCATCGATCCATGGATATGCACTGATCGCACCGACATCATCACGTATACTCGATGAATATCGTATAGGACCGAATCATATTGACTCGATTGGCTCACTCAGAGAACAGCCAGGTGTTGGATGGAAGTGACAGAATCGGACTCTCCTCTCCTATAGTGCCTGAGAGAGTGTGGGAGAATCATCTCGGTGGTTCCATACCTACACCTACGTCAATCTCGGAGATCCTGTTGCTCATATCGATCATGGTGCTCTCGGAACCGAGAGAGATGGTATTGATCGAAGTGTAGGTACGCAGATTGCCTCCAGTGTTCACGGTACCATCAGATCATATACGCATAAAGACATGAATCATGATGGTCTCGAAGATATCGTGATCGTCTATGATGATGGATTCGTCGAGCTCCTCGTGAATCTGGGTGGACGATTCCGATCGAAGAAAATGATTGCCTATATTCCAGATCTTGGGAATCGAGGCATCTCGATCGGTGACTTCCGTGGTGATGGCTATGGAGATATCATAGCTCTTGATGCATCAGGATGACTCCTCCTCCTCGATAATGATTTTCGCAAGCTCTCGCGTACTCGTATTGTCCTCTCGAATCAAGCAACTCTTCCAGTTGGTATCACACAATTCCATATTTTTGATATGGATCACGATGGGAAGGATGATATTGTATATCTCACTGAGTCGTGAGAACTTGGTATTCTCTATGGTACTCCTGAAGCGGGGAAGTTCACAGAGAA
>JAYTYQ010000103.1:0-11346 GCA_043742285.1 Candidatus Altimarinota bacterium | reverse complement strand
GATACCCTCGGTCCAGATTGGTACAAGAAATACAAGATCTGGGATATGGCAGCAGGAACCGGGAATCTCGAACTCAATCTCCCGACCGATGCTCAGCCGAATCTCTATCTCTCCACACTCCATGATGAAGAAGTAGGATTTTTGGAACGGATGTTCCCGTATGCGACATGTTTCCAGTACGACTATCTCAACGATGATGTCGATCTCCTCTTCCGAGTAGAGAATCAGGAGCAACTCCCCCTTGAGAAAGGGGGCAGGGGGGATTTTGCTTGGAAACTCCCACAGAAACTCCGTGATGACCTCGCGAATCCAGAGAATAAATGGGTCATACTCATCAATCCTCCCTTCGCGACCAGTCAAGAAGCCTGAGCGAATAATCAGAGCAAAGAGTGAGTGAGCGATACCCGAGTACGGAAATATATGCATGACCTCGACCTGGGAGAGGTCTCTCGTGAGCTCTTCGCACAGTTCATCTTCCGCATCCAGAAAGAAATCCCGAAGGCTCATCTGGGATTATTCTCGACATTAAAGTATATCAATTCTACAAATGATACTAAATTTCGAAATAGAGTATTTCAATTTCTTTTTCGGAAGTGATTTTGTTTCTGGTCTAAAAATTTTATTGGTATTCGATGAGATTTTCCTATTGGATTCCTTTTATGGGACTTAGGAAGTCATATGACACTGCATGAACAAAGAGTGGAGATAAGTATTCTGGCTACGGATTGTTCAAAAATTGGAACTAAGGTACTCACCACTGAGAGTAAAGATAGATTTCTGAGTACCTGGATCGAGCGACCGAAAAATACTACGGTATTCCCACCAATGAAATCAGCAATGAATTTCGGATTTGATAAAAAAGATGTACGAGATAGAGTATCAAACGAATTTATTGGTTCATTGATGTGTCTCTGAAATGATGTACAATCGCATAATTCAGTTGCTCTATTTTCTTCTCCCTACTGAAGCGCATGAGCACATTCAATAGAGCCTAATATTTTCGAACACGCTCTAGTGATCCATGCTGTTCGTCGAATTCCCAAGGCAACCTGGATCAATGATCGTGACCAATTCCTCCAGCCGAATCAAGAACTCTCTGAAGCATTCGTCACGGATTGCCTCATGTGGTCGCTCTTCGCCGACTCGAATCAGACAAGCTCACTTCGAGATGTCGAATACAAGGGACACGTATACCAGATCATGAACCAGTTCTTCCCGTATGCGCGACGTGAGATCGAGAGCTGGGACTCTGCGAATCCTGATATATTCCTCGAGAATTCTCCTGATCGATATGTCGCACAGTATTTGCAATGAAAGACACTCTCTTCCGAAGCACGAGCCCTCTATGAAGCAGGGAGAGTCGTATATCAGATATTTTTTCGAGAGTGGATACACCTCGATCGACATGCGTGGAAGATCGCGAACTGGGATGCAGGATGGCATCAGATACGCAATGCTCTCCGAGAGCGAGCGGGGATGGAAGAGATGAAGGTACTCAAGGTGGCTCACAAGCAACTCCGAGACAAGATCCTTCCACAGATATACTTATACGGATTTCTCCCTGAGGAGAAGGTGGAAAATGAATAAAAAATAATTATACTCAATTTATCATGACAGAACAAGAACTCCTCGATCTCATCTTATGAATATGAAGAACATTGGATTGATTGAGAGTAAATGAACAGGCTGTTATGGCTTAAGAAGATAATAACAATTATAACAATAATTATAACAATGCACACATGTTATTTCCTCATCTAGAACGTCAGTTAAGATATAACAGCTAAAAATTCTACAACAGATTTCAAAATTTTATAACCCTTTCCTCTATGACCCGTACTTCTCTTCGCTATGATCGTGAAGAGTTTGAAGCGAAGGTAGGATCTCTCCTCTCTTCTCTCCAGATTCTCCCAAAAGATACTCAACTCTATACGCTCGCCTGTGTTCACAGAAGTGTACTCAATGAAGCACAGAGCGGATATGCTCAATCCAATGAACGCCTCGAGTTCCTCGGGGATGCCGTCCTCGAACTCTCGATCACCAAGGCACTCTTCCATCATTTTCCTCTCAAACCAGAGTGAGAGCTCACCGATATTCGTTCAGCACTTGTACGCGGTCGCAATCTAGCAGAAATCGCGAAACGCCTGAATTTCGCGAATGCCATCCAACTCTCTAGATGAGAGTCGCTCGCAGGATGACATGACAATGGCTATATCCTCGCGAATACCCTCGAAGCTATGATTGGAGCGATCTACTCTGATCTCGGATTTGACCAGGCAGATAGATTCATCGTCGAACATATCTTCTCGACGCTCGATCATATCCTTGAGAAGGGACTCTTCGTCGATCCGAAGTCACACCTTCAGGAAGTCACTCAGGCTCTCTGGGGGACGACTCCTACCTATATCGTCTCTTGAGAGGATGGAGCAGATCACAACAAGCTCTATATCGTCGATGCACTCCTCGATCGCGTCCTCCTCGGGCAAGGTCGAGGATCGAGCAAGAAGAAGTGAGAACAGGAAGCCGCAGAGAATTCGATCAGTCGCAGGACTGAGTGGGAGAAAAAGATCACACTGGTGAGGAAGGTGATTGTATAGATTCATCATGCCCATCTTCACTTTTTGCATTTTCTCCTCACTTCTGCTATAGTCATCCCATGCTACACCTTCCACCTGAACAATATCCACCTGATTTCTACTACCATCGCACGGGATCTGAGAGTTATCGCAAATACCTCGAGACCTGTGGACTTGCGACCTTCGAGATCGGGAACTCCCCACAGTATGCCTGGAAGAAAAATATATTCGGAAAATCTGTCGTGATCGTGAAGTATGAGCGGACGGATATCGAACCAGATATTGGATATATCAAGAAAACTCTCGATGTAAAACACGGTATGGTCGCATGGATACCGTATGCGAAGACAGATATACCGGCATGATGGAGACGACTCTATATGACAGATCACTATCAGGAGACAGGCTATACAATTCTCGATGGTGAGAACTATATGAAGAAATGGAATGATCGAGCGCGTCGCGCGAACAAGAAGTTCCTCGCATCGGGTGCAACCGTACGATCCGTCACGCGAGAAGAGTATGCCGAAGCATTCCGTGCGACGAAAGTGAAACACTGGTACAAGAGCGACTATATCAGCTACTACAAGAAGATCACCTCACTCTCGCCCGATGCTATCCGCCAGTGGCTCTGCTATGATACTACTGGCAAGGCGATAGCAGGACTCGCAGTCCATGACTACAATGGTGATCACTCGGTGCATCTCTCCGCCTTCACGGGTCGTGATGCCTATGTTATCCAGTGAGGAACTGGACTCATCGATGCATGGTTCAAGGACTCACTCGCTCTCGGGATCAAGTATCTCTCCTTCGATCAGCTCCGACAGAAATACGGACCCAAAGATCAGAGATGATATACCGAATTCAAGGAGAACTTCATCGAGTATCGTCTCTCGTTCCCGAAGGCATATTTTCAGTTTTTCTAATTGCTCGTTCGTTGTATGCACAAGAAAAACAATCAAAACCAAATATTTGCATTTCTAGAAAAGATATATATACTCTATTCATCTTCGGAAGAGGAAATAGTCTGAAAAGGTTATAATAAATTTCCTTTGAAAAATCCCCGCTTGTACGGGGATTTTTCTTTATCGTGAGGACGGAGGATTCCGTCACTTCACGACTCGCGGCTTCTCGATCAGAAGATCGAGAGAGAAACGAAGCCCAAAGAGGCTAGCTGTGCGAGTATATCGCATAGTTCGAAGAAGGTTAATGGATAAACCTCCTTGCATCCTTGTGAAGCAAGGAGCGTGAATTCTGAAGATCCTTGTTAATTCAATTTTTATTTCTATACTCGTCATCATGTCACTCGATCTCAATCTGATCTTTCAGAAGACACTCGCGCTTCTCGAAGAGACGAACAAAAATATATTTCTCACGGGAAAGGCGGGAACGGGGAAGTCGACTTTTCTCGAATATTTCCGTGCCCATACGAAGAAAAAAGTCGTCGTACTCGCGCCTACTGGGGTTGCTGCGCTCAACGTCGGAGGTCAGACGATCCACTCATTTTTCGGGTGGAAGCCCCATATCACTCCCGAAGAAGTGAAGTCCTCGAAGAAGCATCGTGAACTCTTCGCCAAGATCGATATCATCATCATCGATGAGATATCGATGGTCAGAGCTGATATTCTCGACCTCATCGACGTCACCATCCGGATCAACCGAGAAGGGATGCGAGGTACCCCATTCTGAGGTATCCAGATGGTTTTCATCGGGGATCTCTATCAACTCCCACCAGTACTCACGAGTGTCGAGCGAGAGCACTTTCTCGAACGCTATCAGACTCCGTACTTTTTCGGTTCGCATGTCTTCATGGATGGAGATTTCGATATGGAATTCATCGAGTTTGAGACGATCTATCGACAGACGGATACTGAGTTCATCCACCTTCTCAATCGTATCCGCAACAACTCACCAGAAGAATCTGATCTTGAGTTCCTCAATCGTCGGTGTGAACTGCCTGATCCATCGAGTGGTATGGTGATCACGCTCGCGACCACCAATGCGACTGCAGAACGTGTGAATCAAGATCGCCTTATCGAGCTTGCTGGACGCGAGAAGATTTTTTCGGGACTTGTGGCATGAACTGTGGATACCAGACAACTCCCGACAGAAACTGAACTCTCCCTCAAAATCGGTGCGCAGATCATGTTCGTTGCGAATGATCCACGTGGACGGTGGGTCAATGGAACGATCGGGAAAGTACTCGCATTTCGCAAGGATGCTGGAGGGGATGCATATCTCGAGATCGAGTGTGAGTGAGGAGAGACGGTCGATGTGGATCCGCATACATGGGAAGTGTATCATTTTCTCCCCGATTCGATCACGGGCATGGTCTGACCATCGGTCGTCGGGACATTCACCCAGTTTCCTGTGAAGCTTGCTTGGGCGATCACGATCCACAAATCTCAGTGAAAAACCTTTGACCGAGTACTCGTCGATATCGGGAATGGTTCCTTCGCTCATGGTCAAGTCTATGTTGCCCTCTCACGCTGCCGAACCTATGAGGGACTCTATCTCGTGAAGCCGATACAGAAGCGTCACATCATGATGGATTTCACGGTGGTATCATTTGTCACGAAGTATCAGTATCGTATCGCAGAACGCGCCATGTCAAAGGAAGATCGTATCGACTTCATCGAGCGAGCGATCCTGGATGTTGCTGATATCGAGATGATCTATCTGAAGGGCAAAGATGAGAAATCCAATCGCCGAGTCACCCCGAAGAGCATCGGAGATATGGTGCACATGGGGAAGAAATATCTCGGGATGGTCGCCTATTGTCATGCACGAGGGGAAGAACGAGTTTTCGCTGTCGCACGAATTCTTGAGATGAAGATGAGTGAGAGAGAAGAAGATTGACAGAAATAACAGGGTTGGATCATCCTGGTAATTCTGGTATAGTATATCCACTGAATTATCACCATCATTTTTGTCATCCGCCGTGGCGGATCTGTTTCTGAAGATCAAGATTATGATTATCTGCCCAATCATGCTTCGCATTCTTGGAGCAAATCATTATTTATGAGTCATATGGTATACTCCATTCTCTACGCGGGTATCTCAATTCAGTACTGAGAGACACCTATCCATCATCATACGCGAGGGTGGATCTTCCTGAGCTTGTTTCTCCCAGAGAATGCCAGCATCACGATAATTCCCTTCTCGATAGAGAGCAAGCGCTCGAGCATATTGTTCATAGGCATAGAGATTCTTCACTTGATCCCCATGTCCGATGAGTTCGAAGATCCGCAATCATTCGACCTTGCCCTTCACGGCAATCGTATCGAGTTCACGAACAAAAAATCTCGAATCCAGAGCTTTCCTGGTATTTTCTGATATGACGATATGGACCGCATATTCCTTACCAATTCCCTCGAGTCTGGAAGCTATATTCACGGTATCTCCGAGAACCGTATAGTTGAATCGTTCTTCTGATCCGATATTCCCCACGATCACATCTCCACTTGCTATCCCGACACGGAAATCGATCGGCTCAATACCCATGAGTGCTATTTTCTGATTGAATGCTGGAAGTGCCTGACGCATGATGAGTGCTGTATGGCAAGCACGGATTGCATGATCGGGGATATCGAGAGGCGCACCGAAAAATCCCATCACAGCATCTCCAATATACTTATCGAGTGTTCCTCATTGTCCCATGAGGATATCCGTCATTCGAGAGAGATAGGCGGTCATCATCGAAAAGAGGAGTGTCGGATCGAGCTTCTCGGAGAGCGTCGTAAATCCTGCTATATCAGAGAAAAGGACGCTCATTTCTTTCTCTTCTCATCAGAGTTTGATATTGCCTCCCATATCCGCGATCTTCTGGACGACGACGGGATCGATATAGTGAGAGAAATTCTTCTGCAGTTTGCGCCTCTCGCGATCGACGATGAAGAATCGATAGATGAATGTGATCGGAAAAGAGAGGAGACTCATGGCGAGCATGACGGGAAAGACATCAAAAACGATTCCCCGTGCTCCATACATATACCGTCCAAGCCAGATCGTGAAGAGGAACGCAACGATGGCCAAAAATGGGGAAAATATATGAGGAATGAGAAAATAGAGTGATACCATGACCATGCTCGCAACGAGAAGTATCGCGATGAGATATTCTGGACTGAGAGCAACAGGAATACGATTCTGGAGAATTCCGTCGAGCATATGAGCATGGGTCTCGACTCAAGGCATCATTGTGCCAGTGATGGGTGAGATTACCATATCATGATTTGCCTCACTCGTATCTCCTACAAAGATATATTTTCATGAAAGATTCCTAATAAGATCGGTTTTATTCGCGGAAAGAATTACGGGAAGGGAAAAAAATGGATATGTATTTTCTTTTCCAAAGAATGGTTGTAAAATATTCCCTGTATTATCCACTATTGTTCAAGAGTTTGCTACAAGGTAAAGTGATTGTGCAAGAGTAGGAATATAGAGTTGTTCATTTGGTGTAAAAAATGGTGCCTGTAAAAGTTTTATACCCGCCATCTTGCTATATATATGAGTATCTACCTGGAGTAATCACCAGGCAGATCACGAATATATAGATCTCGGAAAACCGTCGCAAGAATAAATTCAGGAGTCAGTATCTCGGTAACAAAGCGGAAGTGAGTATTTCCACTGTTTATCTTTATTTTCATTGATAAAATCTTTCAAATCACTTTGATCTATTGATCCTTCACAGGTAATATGTGGATTCTCCTGATTGTTGAGAACAAAAAGTGGGTTGGATTGACCCACGGGAGTAACAATCTCGGGGATACAACGTGATGTAGTACCAATAACTATATTTTTGTTTTTTCTCAGAATGCTGGCGAATTCCTCCTCATCAGGATCCTTATTTTGAAATACAATATCAAAAGCGATTCATTTTACTCCTACAGACTCAAGTTTACGAATAAGATCAATATAGACTTTTTTTCCTACCATGAGCATTCTTCTATCGGAAGTTGCCTGAAGTTGGTTCAGTGAATTATCATCGATCTTGATGATAGCAATCTGATCGACTGAAGGCTTCCAGCGTTGTGTATAGAGAAAGTTCTGGAATGGTGCATCACGGTAGGTGAAGAACTGCGTGATCGGTACAATGAATCATGATCCGAGTATATTCACGATTCAAAATGTGAGGAATATAACGACTCCCCATATCGCGAAAATGTGTTTGAGATTTTTGAGAAACTTCATAGAATAGTGATCAATCGAATACCTATCGAGATTCTAACACTTTCCTTTCTATTATGCAAAAATCTACTCTCTCTGCCATCATTCGAGAAGAAGTCATCCGAGCGTTCACCTTCTGAAGTATACTCTTCATCATTGTCATGGCCATCATCACTGGAGTGGCGAATGCGGCGAATGGAGGTATCTTTGGCGAAGTGATGAACCTCATGCTCACGGGCAATCGAGCTGGTATCGCTGGAAGGACGTGGGACAATCCTGGTGATGGAACTGTGAACAATGCGACAAAGCTCTGAAACAATCCCTCCACTGCCTATCAGAAAGTGGCACTCCCGAACCAGTCATGTGCACTCAATCAGTGTATCTATGGATTCGATCCGAGTGGGAATATCCTCTGCCGATAATAAAAAACCTCAGAACTTGATTCTGAGGTTTTTCTGATATGTGCCCTACACCATGCTTGCTTTGCGTGCTTTCCATGGAGGGAGTACTTCGTTACGCACTTCATTCACGGCTTGGAAAGCCTGTGTGTTCATATTCCAGATAGCATCATTGAATCATTCTTGATTTTCCTTGAACTCAGTGAGATCACTCGACACTGTGTCGAGCTTGGCTTCCATGCGATCGAATCGTGTATTCAAACTGACGACATTCGACTTCAGTGTTCCGACATCCAATTGCAGTGTTCCGACATCCGACTTCAGTGTTCCGACATCCGACTTCAGTATACCGACATCAGTATGCAGTACACCAACAGTTGATTGGATACCTGCGAGAGCTCAGAGGACAGTTTGTTGGAATTCTTGATCAGTCATATTATTATACAAGTTATGGATACAGCTCGACTGATTATATCGCTTATTCCCGAGGCGTCAAATGGAAAACTCTCGACATGATTGCAAAAAGATACTTTCGTATACAATAAAATCCATACCTTTTCTTCATAATTTTTCTATGCGCAAAACTCCTCTCATCATCACATTGCTTCTTGTCGGAATAGTATCTACATACGCCCTCGTCGTGAATCTCTTCCCTGATACGGCGAACTTCCCTCGTATTCCTCTCGGGAATGGAACGATCGGAGGGATCATCGCGAATATCCTCTGAGTGAGTGATCTTGCGAACTATAGTGCTGATGGAACGGTCGGGAATACGAATATGCTCAGTGGTATGACATCCACTGGTTATCTCCGTTCGAGTGGTAATTGTGGTGCGACGAAGGTCTGGACTTCTCTCGGTGCTGGTATGCCTACTTGTGCTGACAAGAACGCCGTTCTCGCTTCTATGGGAACCGTGAATACCCTCTCATGAACGGTCACCGCCTATCATACTGACGGAACCTTCGAGACACTCACGAGTGGGACGGGGATCCTCGTAGGAGATATCATCAAAACCAATCCCGGCACGACTGTCACCATTGCCTTCGCAGATCTCTCGATCCTGAGAGTTGGGGAAGATTCGACTGTCTCGCTCGACGTAGGAACGCTCTGAAGCCAATCGCTCGCCTATGCCATCCTCGAAAATGGTTCCCTCTGGGGACGTGTCCTCTCAGAAACTGGTGGCTACTATATCGGACGTGATGATCTCATCGTCGGAGTACGCGGAACCTCAGTATCATTCCGGCAGTCCAATCCAACTGTCAGTGTTGCGAGTATAGGATCACACTGGAAGATCAACAAGACCCAATCATGAGGAATCGGCGAGCTCAATATTGTCCAGTCATCGACGAATGGCACTGTCGGAACCGTGATCTGTAAGGATGCCCTATGATCCCATGAATTCCCAATAGGAACTGGGAGTACGATCCAATTCTGAAGTATGATCACGAGTTGTTCTCTTGCTCTGATCACTGTGGATCCATCTATCGCGAATACCTATGCCAAGCCAGATATCGCCAAAAATGTCATCGCCGATCTCGACTATATGTCTGGGGTTCTCGCAAGTACTATAGGCATCACTGCGACTCAGCGAACGAAGATCGATACAGAATTCACACGATCCAGACCGACAACACTCTGAGAGAGAGGAGCGATCTGCCCAATTCCTGGAAATGGTCTTGCTCGAATCTTCTGGGATTCACTCATGCGGACGAATATCGACACTTGTCAGGAAACGGATGTATTAGCGGTGGCAGATTACTCAGATAATGCTACAAGAACAAGATTATTCTTATCAAGTGGTACCATCCTGATGGAAAATACTTGATGAATGAGTACACTGAGTCAGCCAAATATTGGATATACTGGCGCTATAATAGGCAGTCTACTAAACTGAGATTGGAAAATATCATGAGTTATTCACACACCAAACCCAAATGCAACACAATATTTGATGGTAATTTCTTGAAGTACTGATATTCTTAAGCTTTATACAAATTATAATGGCGGAAGCTGACAATTTAAACTGTACATAAAAACGGATAGTAGGTCTGGGGGGCACTTCGATTCAGGAACAGTTCTTCCAAATACAGATTACCATTTCAATCTCAAAAAATCAAATGATAACTATGATTTGGAGGTTGTTGGTATTTGAACCAAAGACTGTAATAGTTGTAGTCTCGGAAGTATTGGATGACTCTATATAGGAAGACATACAAGTTCATTTGCTAGTACCTATTGGCAGAATTGATGATGAAAAATAACCAGATTAAAAATTTCTCAATAGCTAGATAATCTTTTACTTGGGGGTGGCAAAATGTACGCTACTAATTATAGAATGCTATGATAGATTGATTCCGTGCATTTCCTGTGAGATCAGGAATGCTGAATGTGAAGATCAGATTTTGACCACTTGGATTCATTATTTGATTAGTAATGGAACCTGTATTGACAATTGCTTGTGTACTTCAGTCTATCACTTGTATTCCTCATACGAAAGTATATGTGACACGCGAATTTTCCCCAGTAACAATGAGATTATACATCCCTCATTTGAGTGGTTCATCAAATTGTAACACTCATGTCAGTGGTTCTCAGGAGTTGATACTGCCTCCAGCAATATTGGAATTCGCTACGTCTAAGGTTGGTGGAGTGGTGTCTAGGACTTTTACTGTAATTTTTTTTGTTCTAGTTACACTCTGAGCGAGCGTACCATCTGGTTTTTTTCCTTGAATAGTGAGTGTGAGTGTATGCGTGCCTGGCTGGAGATTCGCTGGAGTAGTTGCAATATATGTTCATCCTCATTGATTCTGCAGTTCTACTGCCTGTCATCAGAGAGAAGCTGATACATTCACTCCATCAGTATCACTCGCTGTCAGAGAATATGACTTGGACTCTCCAGGAGCCAAGCTGTCAGGACCACTTATTTCTGATGCTACTGTCGGTGCGTCGATCATGACACTGATCGGAGTGATAGTTATGTTTCATGCTGGATCGCTCACTTGAACATTCAGGGTATGAGTTCATGGTGGAGTATTCGCAGCAACTGTGAGCTGATAGGTCACTTGGGTCGGATCTGTTGTCGAGATTCCAATATTTCCGAGTGTTATGCCAGAACCGTCAGATTGAGTCCAATTCACTGAACCGAGAGGTTCACTGAAAGCAAGTATTCCAGAATATGCTGTATGTATCGATGAGACGTCTTGAAT
>JAYTYQ010000102.1:0-15187 GCA_043742285.1 Candidatus Altimarinota bacterium | reverse complement strand
ACATGGGGATTTTTCATGGGGTATCTACTCTAAAAGTCTTTCGAACTTTCCTCTTTCGAGGACAAGACGATTATATCAGATTTTCTCGGAAATCAAATTTTTGTATAGGTTCACTCGTTCTCCTCTCCTTCATCTCCTTTCAGAGTTGAGCGACCTCTACCATATTTCGAGATGGATTTCTCTCATATTTCTCATATACTGCTCAGGCTCTCACTCGTGAGAGTGGGAGTACTTTACTTCCTTACTTTTTCTCTATGAGAAAATTGTTTCATGCAGTACGGCTGTGGTGAACTCTCCATCTCGAATGGCGAATCACCACTATCCGTTCCGTAAAGCCACCCAAAAGGTAGCTCGAGTCGGTACAGAAAAATCCCCATCTTACTGGGGATTTTTCAAGAGAGCACTTTACTACAATGTGTTTCATGCATTTCTTCTTTCAGAAGACAGTGACAGTATATCCTATTTTCTCGGAAATCAAATTTTTATCTTTTAGTTCTTAGCTATCCTTCATACTCTCGACTCCACTCACGATCTCGGATACTTCTTTGGTGATGGCTCACTGTCGAGTCTTGTTGTAGACGAGTGTGAGTGCTGAAGCTTTCTTATTCGCGCTGTCTTTTGCATTCTTCATAGCTACCATTCGGGCCGCATGTTCTGATGCCTTCGCTTCGAGAAGAGTCTCATGCATGACTGCATCGAGAATCATCGGGATCGAGAATGAGACAATCGTCTCAATATCTGGTTCGATTGCATATTCACCCGTATAGGATTCTCGCTTGTATTTGCCTCCTGCTACATGCTCGAGAAATGTGAAGATCTCATCCGTATGAATAGGAAAAAGTGTCTTCACGACGGAAAGTTGGGCAATCGCTGAGACGTAGTGATTGTAGACGAGAGAAATCTTCGCATACTTTCCACTCTTCCATTCTTCCGTGATCATGCGAACCATACGGCGCGATTCTGATGGCGTGATCGGATCTCGCATCTCATCAGAGAAGTCAGCAACCAGAGATTGTCCCGTGCGAAGGACAAAATCTCGTGCCCGCTTCCCTATCGTCATATAGTCATATGATCGAGTATATGGAGTATCACTATCATCGCGAATATACTCTATCGATTTCTTGTAGATATTCGTATTGTATCCTCCACAAAGTCCCTTCTGAGATGCGACGAGAATCAGAAGTTCCTTTTGAGATTCAGGAATCTGCGTGAAAATACCGAGAACTTCATTATTTTTTGCGATTTTTCCGAGGATCGAGAGGGCTGCAAGTGCAAAAGGACGCAATGCCACAACGCTTTCTTGGGCTTTTTTCATCTTCACGGTTGAAATGAGTTCCATCGCTTTGGTAATCTTTCCTGTATTCTTGACGGATTTGATGCGAGATTTGATTTCTTTTCAGGATGGCATTTTAGAGAAGATTTATGAGATTATGAGCTATACGGCGGTATTGGTCATTTATGGCATCGAAAGACATCTTATATTGTCCTTCTGCTGGGCTAACAATTGATATTTTTGTTTTTTCTTTTTTAGCATAAGTTTTACACATGTCTTCTGTAATATGTATAACTGGCACACCTGAAAGTTCCGATACGGATTTAAGTTTTGGTGTAAAGTCACAGCACTTCTCGATAGTGAAAGGCTCTCTGTTTGGAAATATTTCACTAAATTCACTCGTAGTGACTGAGTTTCCGCGATCTACAGCTGACTGATAAAACCTTTTTACACTTTCATTGAGATCATCTGCCCAACGTTCTGTAGATTGAGAAAATCCATTCATATTACGTCTGCCACCACCTTGAAATCGCTTTGCCATCTGAATCACAATTCATAAAAATTTTACACGTTTATCTAATCATCTTGGAGATGCTGACGACTTAAGAACATTCTGCAATCTCACACTCCAATTCGCAAAGACTTCTGTAAGATTATCAATCGCCTGAAGAGAAAAGAAGTTCGGAGTAACTGGAGCGATCATATAATCACTCATATAGATAAAAATAGCATTCAAAATGCTCGTTGAACTTGGCGAAGTATCAATGAGAATGAAGTCGTAGTTATCGAGTTCTTTACGAATCTTTGTATTGATTGCGTCTATCTGGGATCGTGCAGTATTCACTGTAAGGTTCGAGGCGATGAGCGCATAGAACTCTGCCTCATATTCTGATATCTGGATTTTTCCAGATATCATATCGATACAGCCTGCCTTTGTTTTATCTGAACGAAAACGTTCATTTCCACCATTACTCTCTCATTCTTCACGTCATAAGATCTGATTGAAATATCCAGTTAAAGATTGATATCTTGTGATATTTTGCATCCAGATAGACTTATCATTTGTGGAATAATCTACACTCGTACAAAGACCATACATAGCGGCAGTAAGATTCATCTGTGGATCTGTATCTATCAATAAGATTCTTTTTCCTTCATCAGAAAGAGCAAATGCTAGATTATGCACCAGCGTAGTTTTTCCGACTCAACCCTTATGATTGAAGAATGCGATAATTTTTCACATACGTATTGAGTGTTGATTACTGAATTCAGAATAGTCAAAAATATCTTTTTCACAACTTATTTCTTCTCACTAAAAAGCTTTCCAAAGTTCTCGAGATATGCCTTCAGAGATTCCTTCGTCTCATCAGAGAAATCTTTGGATTCACGGATAGCCGTGAGGATCTTCTCTTCACGTTCGAGGGCCAAGAAGAGATCGTGCTCATATTGACGAACATGGGCGACATCGATCTTGTCAAGATATCCACTCGAGCCCGCGAAGATGATGGCGACTTGCTTCTCGAACGCCACTGGAGAATAGACATCTTGCTTGAGAATTTCGACCATTCGCTTTCCGCGTTCGAGTTGTTTCTTGGTATCTGGATCAAGATCTGAGGCGAATTGAGAGAAGGCTTCGAGTTCACGATACTGAGCGAGTGTGAGCTTCATTGTTCCGGCATTTTTCTTCATCGCCTTCGTCTGAGCAGATCCACCGACACGAGAGACCGAGAGTCCGACATTGATCGCAGGCTTCACTCAGGAATTGAAGAGTCCTGACTCGAGAAATATCTGGCCATCCGTGATCGAGATCACATTGGTGGGGATATAGGCCGAGACATCACCAGCTTGGGTTTCAATAATCGGAAGAGCGGTCATAGAACCTGCTCCGAGAGCATCAGAGAGCTTGGCTGCACGCTCGAGAAGTCGAGAGTGGAGATAGAAGACATCTCCAGGATAGGCTTCACGACCGGGTGGACGACGAAGGAGGAGTGACATCTCGCGATACGCATTCGCATGCTTCGTGAGATCATCATAGACAATGAGGACGTGTTGTCATTTGAACATGAAATATTCCCCCATAGCAGCACCAGCATAGGGCGCGAGCCATTGCATAGCCGCAGGTGATGAGGCACCAGCGGTGACGATAGTGGTATATTCCATCGCACCCGCTCGTCTGAGTTCTTCTGCAATTGCAACGATTTTTGAGTCTTTCTGCCCGATTGCCACATAGATACACTTCACCCCGTTTCCCTTCTGATTGAGGATCGTATCAATGGCGATCTGAGTCTTCCCCGTTTGACGATCTCCAATGATGAGCTCTCTCTGTCCTCGTCCAATAGGCACAAGTGCATCGATCGCCTTGATTCCTGTCGCCATTGGTTCATGGACACTCTTACGACTCATGACACCTGTAGCAACGAATTCTGCTGGTCGATGATCTTCTGTCTTGATATTTCACTTTCCGTCGATTGCATTCCCGAGTGGATCAACGACTCTTCCAAGGAGTGATTCTCATACAGGAACATCGAGGATTTTTCCTGTTGCAGTTGCCACCATTCATTCATGAATCGTCTCAAATCCTGAGAGGATCACGATACCTACAGAGTATTCTTCGAGGTTCATGGCGATACCACGAGCACCAGATTCGAATGCAACGACTTCATTGTAGGCAACATTCTTGAGTCCTATAACTTTGGCGATACCATCACCGAGATAGACGACTTCTCCAGCATTCACGCGATTTGGTGAGAGATCAGCATTATCGATTTCTCGTTCGAGAGATTTGATGAGGTCTTGTGCGAGCTGTACAGGAGATTGAGACATAGAGAAGAGTTTAGGATTTAGGAAAGGTATGAATTGACGATACGATGTTTGTATATATCCACCATTCTGAGTGAATTGAAGAATCCATCTACTTGTTTGGATCCTTCGCTCGGCTCAGGATGACGAATTCTATTGTGAGATTATGTTCGAAATTGTTGCGTGAATTTCTGAAATGTGACGTCGACAAGATCATCACCGAAACGGATGCGAACTCCAGAGATGAGTGCATCATTCTCTCGATAAGTGAATACATCAACAGTTCATGAATACTCAGGAAAATGCTGCTTCACGATTCATTCACTACATTTCTTGAGAAGATCCGTATCTACTCCCTTTGCATATTCGATCTGTGGAGTATGAGCTGCTACAATTCGGCGATCTGAGAGTATGGTTCTCTTTCCGACTTGTCTGAGTGAATTCTTGTAGTCACGCAGGATGCGGAGAGTCTCCGTGAGAAGTTTCGGAGAATAGGATGAGAAATCAATATGTGACATAGATCGTGAGATTTGAGTGTATCTTAGAGAGAAATATCTGCCGTATGTGCCGTGAGAAATTCCTGATGATTCTTGGAATTGGTACCAAAAATTTTGGCATTCATCTTGAGTGCGATATCGAGAATCTTGGATCGGAGCTCATCAGCCATTACCTTCCGTTCATGGACGACATCGGCAAATCCTTTTGATCGTGCTATATCAGCATCCGAATGAGCCTTCGTGAGTATTTCTGAACCCTCTTTTCGGGCATTTTCGAGAATCTCAGTGGCAGTGATACGAGCATCTACCTTTGCCTGATCGACGAGATTCGTAGCTTGATTGTGCGCATCTTCGAGAACATGAGAGCTTTTCGCGAGTTGTTCTTCGAGTTGTTTTCGCTTCTTGGTCTCTCCATCGAGAAACTTCAGATACGGAATGAAGAAAAATCGACGCAATACAATCGCCACAATAGTAAAGTTGATTGCCTGAATGATGAATGATCAGAAGTCAAAGAGAGTAGACATATATATCAAGTTACACAGACAGTGACAGAAGATACAGGGGAATTCCTAGTATCGACCAGAAATCCACTGTGTTTGTGTATGTGTGTCTGTTTGTGAATTACTTAGTGAGGAACAGCGCAGCAAAGGCAAGAAGTCCAGGAACTTCACAGAGCGCAATAGCGGTCAGCATCTTCGCATTGATATCACTGGAAACTGATGGATTGCGGCCGATAGCCTGCATAGCACCCATACCGATAAGTCCGATACCGATTCCAGAACCAATAACACCGAGAAGCGCAAATGGAAGGTACGTCATAAAAAGAAAGGAAAGAAAATAAAGATTTCGACTGGTACGGAGAGGAAGTATCCGATTGACACCGGAGGAATCAAATTTGTCCTGAAGAACAGGCAGAAATCAGTGGGACTTCAGTCTATCATTCAAGTATGAGCTTGGGGTATAAGATTCTTTGAGTTTTTATTTTTTAGTTCTTATTTTTTATCTCATAATCTAATGGTGTTTTTCCGGCAATGATTCACGAATATAGAGCGATGAGAGCGTCATGAATATATATGCTTGGAGGAATGCCACGAGAAGTTCGAAAAACCAGAATGGAAGTGAGAGAAGCCTGAAGGCTCCACCAGTATAGTTCGGCAGTATCTGTTCACCGATGAATATGACAACTGAGATGAGGATCATCCCGACGAAGATATTGAGAAAAAGACGCATCGAGAGTGATCCAATACGGATGAATTCACCAGCAAAGTGGAGCCATCCGATGAAGACACTGACGATCTTCTCAGCGATAGAGTCACCATGGAAGTGGAAGAGGTAGTGCTTGAGTTGATGCATTGGACCCTTGAGTCTGAATGCCGTGAACTGAGCGAGCATGATCACCGTGAGTGAGAAGACGAGTGTCGTCGAGAGGTCAGAATAGATTGGACGCAGGTACGCTCCGAGCCACTCATTCGTCGATGAGAGAACCATGAAATCCATCACAAGTCCGAAGAGATTCCCGAGAAATATCACGATCATGAGTCATCCGAGAAGCCAGATATATCGATGCGCTGCCCGCTCATCACCGAGGAGTCCTCCAATATAGGAGACGAGTCGAGAGACAATATCGAGTCCGAAGGTCCTCAGTCAGGGGAATCTCTTCGAACTGATCGCCACCGAGAAGAATCCTATGAGCACAAAAAGAAATGCCATGAAAAGCCACGTCGTGAATATCGTATTCGTGATATGGAATCATCCGATCATCCAATCTCCGATATTGGCACCATGCGGTGTGGGGATATGCGGTCAGACGTGTTCTGTAGTAATGTTCGTCGTTTCGAGTGGTGTCATAGTGGTTCGAGAAATCGCGGGTGAGTATATGAAATCACGATTTTTTTGCAAGTTTTTGTGAGCGAAAAGAAAAATCCTCCAATGAAGGAGGAAGTTCTGGAAGAATATGGTTGGAATCTACGGCGTTCTTCAGATAGTTGAAACTCTCATTGCTGTTCTATTTATCAATCATCTAAAACCTTGCACCGTTCATCTTTCTGCCAGATGATCTTGTATATTTTTCAATCTTGTAGATTTCACACCATCCGATGCGGGTACAACTGGTATAGATATATTTCTCATAACATGGCCAGGAGGGACTGATCAGATCATTAGACCTCGTTTTCAGAGCTCTGTACGGATCACTCAGAATAGAGTATCAATCTTACTTTTTACCTGAAGATCATCATTATAAGCATTTCATACCGCGAATACTGTCTGAAATGGTAGTCCAAAGTACGCATATAGGGCAAACGTGTCTATTGTTCATGTTCATTCATGCATTCGTCGTAATTGCTCATCGAGAAAATGATTCGTAATCTTCGATATATGATCTTGTGTCGCTACATGAGCATCGAGTAGTGTTGCATTCGAGGCACCAAGATTGATCTGAGCTGGCACGTCTGGTGAAGGAGAGAGTTGCATATGATGAAAAGTGAGAAATACTACTTTCATAATCTATCACAACTCTCTCTCTCTCTCTGTCAAGACAATTTTTTATTTTGATTTACTATACACCAAAAAAAAGGACATTTCTTGCCCTTCTATCACCTATTATCCATCACCTACTCTTCACCCATCACCACGCAACCTGTTTTCTCATTTGAGAGATCAGCTTCTTTGAATTTATATTTTGCAATGGCAGGTTCTACTTTTCCGAGTGCGGTCGCGATCTCATGCGCCGATTCGCCATAGGTGACGATGCGGCGTGGCTCGATCTTCTCTAGTACCCCCTGCATTGATTTCGCACCCGGCATGACGAGGATATCGATATTGCCAAGGAATTCGAGGATATCACTCGATATCTCTGTGATCACGAGAGGAATGTATGCGATCCAATACCCTTCGACTCGGAAGTGATAGTAGTTCACCTCATTGTCTGTATGGACATAGAGGAGCACTCCGGCCTTTTCGTACTCCCCCGCCATATCGATAGACATCCCATCAAGGATGAGTGAAGGATTGCCGAGTTCGATGATTTTCTTTTCTGATTCGATCGAGAGTAAGTTGTTCTTGAGAAGGAATTCCATAATATTGTAGATGAGCAATGAGCAGAGGATATGAGAAAATATGAAGAAATCAAGCATTTTTGGAATATTCCCATATCCAACTATCATTACATGAAGTGGATATTCTTCTCGAGAAAACCAACCACGTCAGGCTTGAGAAATACATTCTTGAGCTCTTCGGGCGTGAACCATTTGTAACCGATAAATCGCTCTTCTTTGCGAGGACGAGGTTCACTTCTCCCTGTATATTGTACGAGAAAGAGGGAGACTTCTTTGTGGATGATCGGGGCGCCTTCGAGATAACCAGCGATGAAAGAATAGGCAATCTTATTCATGAATTTGACGACATTGAGGTCTTTTTCTGCGAGACCCGTCTCTTCCGAGATTTCTCGAACGGCAGTTTGTAGAGCGCTCTCATCTTCTTCTATATGTCATTTTGGGAGGACATATTCGAGGTCATTTTTCGCATTTTTCCATGCGAGCATGAGCACTTGAATATTTTTTCAGATTTTTCTATACACCAAACCGCCAGCACTCTTTTCATGGAGTTCTGTCATAGGTATGAGTTTATTGGATTGGTTGCATTATAGCGAGAAAGTCGAAAAAATCAAAAAAGATATCGTCAAAAAGTTGCTTTTTTCGACTTTCTCTATAATGTGAGAGTCATTCAACTCCCGTGAATGATGCGATATTGCGCATTCACGCTTCTCATTTTGAATTTTTTAATTTTGAATTTTTCATTAGAACTATGCGATTCCGTATTGGTACCACTACATTCAGGAAAGCGATCGAAGCCGCAAGTCATGCAACTGGAGCCAATAATCTCACGCCCATTCTCGAGAATATCCTGATCGAGGCAGGGTTTAAGAAGCTTATCGTGACAGGAAATAACCTCGAAATGGCAATCGAATACATTATCGAAGAGTGAGTTGATGTAGAGGTTGAAGGGAAATTCACCATCTCATCAAAATTCCTCACGTCCTATATTGCCCTCGTCCAAGATGATGAAGTCACGGTTGATCTCGAAAAAGGCTGAAGTCTCAAATTTACAACTAGATCGAGTGAGACGAAGTTCAAGGGAGCCAGTGCTGAGAAATTCCCTGTCATCCCCACTCTCGTGAAGCACTCTCCACTCATCATAGAATCCAAGGATTTGAAGACTGCTATCGAGAAAACACTCTTCTCCACAGCAGATGGCGCTATCCGTCCAGTACTTGCAGGGATTTATTTGAAACCCACGGAAGATGCATTGATTTTTGCCTCCACGGATAGCTTCCGTCTCTCAGAACTCAGAGTCACCACTCCAGGAATCAGCTCCAGTGCTGTCATTGTCCCGAAGAAAGCCGCTCAAGAACTGGCTCGTATAGTGAGTGACGAGGATGATTCGAAGAAGATCGAGCTCTACTTTCATGAGAATCAACTCCTCGCAGTCAGAGGCAATATACGACTCTCATCTCGTCTTCTCTCATGAAAATTCCCTGAATATGATGCATTTTTTCCCAAGGAATACTCGACCAAAACTGTCGTCCTCAGAAGTGATCTCACAACGAGCCTCAAGCAAGCCAATCTCGTTGCCCGTGAGAACAACTACAATACCCGCATCAGGTCCAAGCATGAATGAGTCATCGAGATCACCACCGGTGATACCGAAGTTGGGAATTCCAATATTTCGATCACCGGCTCTGTCGAAGGACAAGCAGATATCATCGGTATCAATGCCCAGTACCTTCTCGAAGCCCTCGGCGTCATGCGCGAAGACTATGTAAGCTTTGAATATAAGTCAGCCCTGTCTCCCATCGTCATCAAGTGAGTTCCTGCAGAAGACGGAAAATATAGTTATCGTCACCTCATCATGCCGCTCAAGATATAGTTATGGGTTCCCATATGATCATGTATTGCATCTGATAGTATCCATAGTGATCCTTCAATAAGAACCTGTCCACCTTCCCTTTACCCGACAAATTATACCTTATACCCGATAGTTTATACCTCATATCATATCGTTCATAGTTTCACTTATCCCTAGTATCATGCTGTCCTCTCTCAATAGTCTCGAACAACGCATCATCGATACACTCTCTCTGATAGATGCAGAAGAATCGTTAGTTGAATACAAGAATACGGTTCTCGGAAAGACGGGTGATCTCACGGTCATACTCAAGTGACTGAGAGATCTCTCACCAGAAGAGAAGTGAAGTGTCGGAAAGCGTGCCAATGAAGTCCGAGATACTCTCGCTATCGCCTTCGAGAATCAGAAAAAAATAATAAAACGTGCAAAAATCGAATCACGACTGCACGAAGAGTGGGAGGATGTCACGATTCCATTCTTTAAAAATTCTGGTAGTCTCCATCCTATGACTCGTGCTCGAACTGAAGTCGAGGATACTTTCCGTCGAATGGGATTCGATATTCATGAATCTATGGAAGTCACAACTGAGTATCTGAACTTCGATGCCGTGAATGTCGCTAAAAATCATCCTGCTCGAGATATGCAGGATACGTTCTGGCTGGAGTGAAATGGGAATGTTCTCGCAACACAGACGTCCTGTATGCAAAATCTCATCCTGAGAAACAATACTCCTCCGATTCGATCGGTGATTGTAGGGCGAGTATTTCGCAATGAAGATGTCGATGCAACGCATGAGAATACATTTTATCAGATTGAGTGTGTGGTGGTAGATAAGTGAATCGGTATCGGTCACTTGAAATTCACGATTGAGACGATGCTCTCTGATCTCTTCGGAAGGCAGGTCGATATCCGAATGCGTCCTGGATATTTCCCTTTCGTCGAACCCGGTGTCGAGGTGGATTTTTCCTGTCCATTTTGCAAACAGTCTGGATGCAAAATCTGCAAATGATCAGGTTGGATAGAATTCATGGGAGCAGGACTCATCCACCCAACGGTTCTGATAGAGGGATGACTCGATCCTGAAGTCTACAGTGGATTTGCCTTTTGAGCAGGGCTCAATCGACTCGTGATGATCAAATATGGAATACCCGATAATCGATATTTTCAGAATCCAGATATACGATTTTTGAGACAATTTTAGAGAAATGGTTAAATAGTTGCACATTTACAAACATTCTGCTATAGTTATAGGAGAATTTTTTATGTTTATACGCACTTCCTACATCGATACGTTCCGAGAACTCCTCCTCACAGGTGAGAAACAATATATCTTTCTCGTCGGAGGATATGAGAGTGGAAAATCATATATTCTCAATGCACTTCGAGAAGATGGTAGCCTCAATCATGAGGCAACTCTCTGGCTCAATCCTCATGATGGAGAACTCGCGGAACAGATGAGAAGCCTAGATGCAACGATCAAAACTCTGGTATTTGATAGCGAACATGGAATTAATATTGATTATTTTCGTTCATTTATAGAATCATATCAGATCGATTGTAGATGTATATTCACAGCTGAGGGGAGAATCGATGACGAACTTGGGGAGAATTTTCTCCTTCCATTTGTGAGTTTTCGTGAATATACTGATACCTTGGGTTATGCTCTTCGTATGAGTGATATCATGTCAGGAATTGCGAATATATCAGAACTGAATACGCTCAATGATAGCTATATCCATCTATGAGATCATCCTCGTCATATCAGCAATCCTGATACGATTCATCCAGATTTTGAGTTAATATGTACACTTATGAAATCAGAATTGTTCGATAAAGAACATATTCAATTCATGGAATTCTTTCGTGCACTCGCGATGGAGACAGGAAATTGTTTCAAGGCAGATAAGCTCGCCAATCTCCTCGGTATCACACGCAGAAAGGTAAATAAATATATGGAAGTCCTCATGAGATATGCTATTGTGAAGCCTATTGGACCTTGGGTTCAAGATATGGAGACGGAATCATCTCGTCATGTGAAAATCTATTTTCGCGATCTCTCTATCTTTCGCTCTCTTCTCGGTGATATGTACTATCAGGGTGCAATGAAACTCGGAGCACTCGAGAACTTCATTCTCCTCGAACTCGATCGCAAGCTCAGTAGTACCCATGATATCTCCTACTATCGCAAGAAATCTGGCTCTGAAGTGACCTTCATCCTCGAGGAACGCAATACGAAGAAGCTCACTCCGATCGAAGTGGTGGCTCGCGACTGTCAGACGATATCCCAAGCGTTGAAGTCATTCGACTCAGACTATCACTCACGAGTCGAACACTATATGATCCTGAATGAATCAAGGGCGGAAAAACGAGAACTTGCCTGAATACCCGTTTTTATCCTTCCACACGCAACTATTTAATCCGCATGTCGTGCGGATTTTTCTTTACAAACTGATGGAAATATATACACTCGAAAACGTTATATAACGCCTAGACTATGCACCTCGTCATCATGGCCGCATGAGAGTGAACTCGCATGCAACCCCTCACAGATACAATTCCAAAACCACTCCTCAAAATCTGTTGAAAAACTATTATCGAACACAATATCGAAGGTATTATCGAGCATTTCGAGAGCGTCTGTATGATCGTGAAGTACAAGAAAGAGAAATTTCAGGAATATTTCTGAGATAATTATCGATGAAAGCCTATTCGCTATATCGAACAGATCGAACAGAATGGTACAGGAGCAGCTATCCTCTCACTCAAAGGCCGAATAGAGGGCGAATTCGTCGTTGTGTCTGGTGATGATCTTTATGAGTCGAGTGATCTCACGAACCTTGCAGAGCAAGAAGGTTTTGCGACTCTCTGCAAAGCCGTAGAAATACCTGAAAATTTTGGAATATTTCAAGTCAACACTGAAGGAATGGCAGTTGGGATCATCGAAAAACCAAGCGATCCTACTCTCGGTAATCTGGCAAATATCGGTTGTCATAAGTTCGATTCTACGATTTTCTGAGACCTCGAGAAAATCACACTCTCACCACGCTGAGAGCTTGAGATTACTGATCTTATCCACCAATATATCGGAGAGTGAAAATACTGAGTGGTCGAGGCAAAAGGAAGATGGATTGCCATAGGTTATCCATGGCATCTTCTGAGTGCCAATGATGCCATTATCGGAAGCTATACTGAGACTATTAACCATGGAGGAATCATCGAAGAAAATGTTACTATCAACGGTCATGTCTATCTTGAAGAATGAGTTATTATCAAAAGTGGAACCTACATCGAAGGGAATGCCTACTTTGGGAAAAATTGTAAAGTCTGACCATATGCACATATCCGATGAAATACCTCTCTCGGAGAGAATACTCGAATCTGAGCCTTCACCGAGGTGAAGTGATCATATTTCTGAGATCAGACTATTGTGGCACAGTGCACCGTCATTGTAGATACAGTTGCAGGCAATAATGTGAACTTCGCTTCAGGAATGATTACGACGAATTTGCGTCATGACAATACAAATATTCGTGCCATGATCCGAGGAAAACTGGTCGATACTGGAAGACGAAAATTTGGTACAATTGTGGGGGATAATGTCAGGTTTTGAGCAAACTCAACTATCTATCCTGGTCGTACTATTCCGACAAATGGTACCACTCTCCCTGGTGAAATAATAAAATAATCTCATGAAAAAACTTTTTCTTCTCATTAGTATCCCTCTCATGGCACTCTTTGTGGTGATGGATTTTGGTTCATTACCACATGAAAAATGAATCACTACCCCAACGAATCGACAACAATCTGAAGTACACACAGGAATGGTGATTGTTTCATCAGAAACTTCTACTGAGATATGCATTCGAGATCCACAGGTTCGATTCTTCATGTACCACTATATTCGTGACGATGATACGCGTGATACTCATGGTACTCGTGAACTCTCGATTCCACCGAATCTATTCGAAGGACAGATGCAAGCTATACACAGACTCGAATCGGCTGGACTTGTTACTCTCATGCGAGGAAAAGACTTTGTGAAAGCCGTTCGATCAGGATGTTACCCAGGAAGAAATATTTGGATCTTCACGGACGATGATGGCTGGATCGATAGCTATACCAACCTCTATCCTATAGCGAAGAAATATCACATTCCTTTTTTCTTCTGAGTCATTGGTAATCGTCTCGATATTTCAGGATTCATATCACGAGTACAAGTACGGGAGATTTCGGATGATCCACTCTTCACCATCAGTTCTCACTCACTGACTCATAGTGATGAATCCCGTATGGATGTGAAGAAAGAAGAGAATGAAATGTGCGAATCGAAGAAAATTCTCGAAAGTACTATTGGAACAACAGTTGACACCTATATCTATCCGAGCGGGAGAATCGGAACAGGCAGTGTAGAAAATCTGAAGAAGTGCGGGTATACGCTTGGATGGAGTACTCAGTTTGGAAAGACTTTCGATCTCGCGTGAGCCAACAATGGAAAAATCAACCGCATCCGTATCGGACGTGAGACGAAGCCTGAATATTTCGAGAGTTTATTGATACATTAATCTTCCAGAAGAATATCCACCCCCTGCAGATCAATAAAAAGATCCAATAATCGATAATAAGGACTCATATCATCTTGAGTATGATCCTGATCGAGGACCTCCTTGAGCTTGCGTCGTTCATGGATGACGACCTTCTCCAATCATATCTCTTGCAAAACGTCGGAGAGTGCATCGAGATTGTGAGAATAGAGATGGGCTCTATCCCCGATGAATTGTTCTACTATTTTATAGAGATCAGTAAGAGAACGAACTTCTTTCGCATGAATATGAAGAATTTTGGACATAAAAATATCATAGAGAAAAATTTGCTTTTTGCAAAAAAATCCTATAATTCCCACGTCCAAATATCATGTGAAATGTGGGAGTTCCTAACGGTTTTCTTCTTCAGAAAGCCCAAACAGAACGATTGGACCAAATTTATTTTTTCACGTTTTTCATTATGTCAAAAACTCACGGAAAGAAGTACAACCAAGCGGTTGCACTCGTCGAACTTGATCGCGCATACTCAGTCGCTGAGGCAGTAGAGCTCCTCGAGCGTACCAATACAGTGAAGTTTGATCCGACGATCGAGCTGCACTTCAACCTCGGGATCGATCCACGTCAGGCAGATCAGCTCGTCCGCTCTACCCTCTCGCTTCCTCACGGAACTGGGAAGAGTAAGACAATCGGTGCCTTCACGGACCTCGGCAACGAAGCAGAACTCAAAGCACTCGGTGTCACCGTCGCAGGCAATGAAGATCTCATTGACTCTGTCCTCCAAGGCAATATTAGTTTCGAGATCGCCATCGCGACCACCGGTATGATGAAAAAAATGGGTAAAGTTGCGAAAGTCCTCGGTCCAAAAGGTCTCATGCCGAATCCAAAAGCTGGAACGGTCGGTGATGATCTCATCGCGATCGCGAAGGAACTGATGGCAGGAAGATTTGAGTTCAAGAACGACAAGCAGGGCAATGTCCACTCTATAGCAGGAAAGCTCTCATTCGGTGCTACCAAACTCAAGGAAAATATCGACTTCTTTGTGAAAGCTATGAAATCTGCTCGTCCTACAGGACTCAAAGGTTCTGCCGCATTCATCAAGAGCGTCTATGTCTGCAATGCCATGGGTCCTGGTATCAAGCTCGATATTAGCAATGTGTAGTATTCTATAACTG
>JAYTYQ010000101.1:0-16440 GCA_043742285.1 Candidatus Altimarinota bacterium | reverse complement strand
GCCGTCACTTCTCAGAGATTGGGAAGATGCTGATGCGATTCTCCCGAATATAAGCTGGTCCGGGAATCTTGTCACGATCGAGAATATTCGGGATCATCTCTGGACTTCAGAGAGCCTTTTCACTCCTCGATATAAGACAGAGATATTTGATCTTGGGAGTATCGAAAGCGTCTCCTATGTCATCACGCCATTCTCGACTCGTGATGGTCCCGCTCATACGATGCTCACATTCTCCTTCTCTGGAGGGCAACGTATCGCTATCTCTCCTGAGATCAGAAAGGAAAGAGGAGAGACTTTCTCAGCCCTTGCGTGAATCCTCAATCAGTATGAACTCGAGTATGTTATAGCACAGGAGGAGGATGTGATCAAGCTTAGGACGAATTATCGAAAAAATGAAGTCTATATGTATCCGATCAAGACTGAGAAAGACAAACTTCAAACCCTCTTTCGTTCGATGCTCATTCGAACTGATAAGCTCGCAAAGGAGCCAGAATTCTACAATACGCTCTGGAACAATTGTGCCACGAGCATCCTCATGCATGCCAATGCACTCAGACAGGATAAGCTTTTTTGAGGATTTTTCACTCTTCTTCCTTCCCATTCAGATCAGATTCTCTATGATGCTGGTCTCATCGATACCAAGCTTCCGACGCTTGAGGCTGCTCGAGCGTACTATCGTATCGATGAACGTGCCCGTACAGCATCAGGTGAAGTGGACTTTTCGGCCCTGATTCATACATCTGTTCGATAACCTTTTTTCTATGAAAACTCTCATTGCCTGAGTATTGTTCCTGTTGCTCTCATTCCAAGTCGTTCTTCCGATATATGCAGATACTGGATTGACCACAACAGACCAAACTGGTCTGACTGATAGGAAAATCCGCGCTACCAATCCAAGTATGCTTCCAACGATTGCTCTGTCAAGTTCAGGTTCTCAGGATGATATCGTCTATCCTGATGGTCGAGAATTCCAATCCCTCAAAAGAATTATCGATACAAAATTCATTCCAAATTCCTTGAATACGAGTAGATCTACATACAATTGTTTGCTCAATGGGAAGCTCTGTCCGAACTATCGATATACCAGTATCGATGAGAAGGCTATCAAGCTCATTATACTCAAGACATTTGTAGGAAATGAATCGTTCTATACAAATATCTTCAATCAAATTAATACCAGCTCACGTTATAACTATAATGCTGATAAGCAAGGTGAAGATCTGCAAAATATACTCAAGAAAGTTCCTACGGGAACGGTATTCTCTGACTGGAAAATTCCGAGTTTCTGAGATTCTATTGCCTGAGATCTCCTCGATGCGAGCTTCGGACTCAATTTCTCAGAGAATACCTCTGTGGGTATGCTTGGCGCAATAGACCAGAAAATCAAGGATATGAAGCGAACGAATTGTCAAAATGCCAATCAAGGATACGATTCCTATACACTCTGTCCATGGAATGGAGAAGTATCGAATATCTACCTTCCTACTGCTGAAGAACTCATACAACAGATGATCTATGTCAATAGACAATCAGTGAAGATAGAGAGTGTGAAGGATGAGTTTATCTATAGTATTATTGGAGCATCACTGAGACCTTCCTCTACGATTGTCGAGAGTTATTCCAGCTGAGCTGAGGTAGATACGCTCATATCGGTCGTGATAGAAGAGAAGAAGAATGAATTCTCTAATGCTGGGAGCGGGGTTGTGGTAGATATGAGCTATCTCACATATATTGGTTCTCTCAAAGAAGTTCGAAAGAACCCTTCACTCAAGAATGTCAGCGATGCTCTCAAACATATGAAAGTGAACATGGCACGTTCAGGACTCAATAAGACTGAGATCGATCTCATGAACGCCATAAAAACAGAATTGGATTTCTATAATGACGCACTCACAAAAATCGGTGCAAGTATCACCTATACGCTTCGATATACGAAGGATTCCTATACACTTGCGGAGGCAACGGCAGAACTTGAGAAGAAAGATGCCATAATATCATCTTGAATTTTTATTAGTGGAAATGGGGGAATTGCTCAATTACCATGCTCAGATTCAGCCAATTATCTCATACGATCCGAATGTCGCGCAGCAGTATCCAATGGTATGCAGATCTCTACAATGCTCTGAGCATATTTCGCAGATAAAGAAAAATATCCTGATTCTATTGATGCACTCGATCGGAACTATCTGCCTCGACAAGAAGATCTCTCGAAATTCAAAGAAAACTTCGAATATATCAATACGAGTTCAGGATGAGTTGCAGATTTCCAGATCAAGTATATCGGTCATATCGGTGAATGATCCACATCTTCTGGAACGGATACTTCTAAGCGTGACTATATTGCTCTCATGTCGTGAGCTACAGTTCCGACGATTCCATCCATTTTTGCACATGTTCCATCCGATAGTATGGTCCTCTACGTGAAGAATCCAGCGGATCTCATCGATCTCCTCAATCAGAAATCCAATACGAGCAATCGTCTCTCAGGAATCGATGTCTCCGAGAGTATTCGGGACTTCATGAAGGCATTTTTTGAACTCCAGAACTTCGATCAGATCGAGAAAAATCTCAAACATGAGATGGCAGTGGTCGTGAACAATCTCGATGCGACGGCTCCAGATATCGTCATCATCCTCTCAGAGGCTGATCGAGAAGCACTCTCACCTACGGCGAAGGCTCGAGTGGTCGGATCCAAGGATGGGTATATATATATCTCGAGTTCGAAGGATTCTCTGGATCATGTGATGAATGTGAACATAGAGAAGAGTCTTGCGAAGGCTTCGGATTTTCACTATGTCTGGTGGAAGAAATCTGCGAAAGTCCAGGATGCGCTCCTTTTTGTCGGAGATGCCTTCTTCGAGAAGATGCTCTGATTCGAGACGTATATCAGCCACTATCGCAAGTATCGAGACTACAAGAGACTCTCAGCACTTCAAGAACTCGTCTGGTCGTATACCGATGCATTTGGTAAACCTCCAAACTCACTCAATGATCTGGAGAATCTCTGACTCTCGACGCTCACAGGTGCGGCATTGCAGGAATACTCTCTCCAGGATGGACTCGTTATCCAGAAATATATCGGATCACTCAGGTCACTCAAGACTCTTCCTGAAGCTCAGTATGATCTCTCCCGTATCACGCGAGCAGAGCTCGAAGACTACAAGATGAATGTTCTGAAGTATCGTGATATCTGGCGAGCCTCCCTCGATCCGATGGGCATAGTATTGAATCGCTATGGTGATGGTATGGAGATTGATTTCTTCATGACACCGATACCATCACTCGAGAATGGAGAACTTTCTCAGATGCAGAAACTCTTCCAGTGAGTGACGAAGGATTCTCTCGCATTTCTGACCAATCCTCATATTCGTATGGGACTTGCGTCATTTGTCTCTGGATTCGATCCGAAAAAGCTCCAGGCAAAAATAGCTCTTGATACGAATCTCGTTCGTGGATTCAAGAGCTTCAACCAAGAAATCATGGGTGAGAATGATGTCCTTGACTATCTTGGTGGAGAATTCGCATTCTCACTCGGAGGACTTGACTCAGATATATTCGATGGATGGAATGTCGATAAGGTGGATGCGTATCTCTCGGTTCAGGTCGCAACAGAAGAGAAGGGAAAAGAACTCATCGATCTCGTTCGCAAAAAATTTGTCGAACAGTTTGGAAAAAATGAAGAACTGAAGACAGTCGTGACCTTCCTCGCAAAACCTCTTATCGAAGACTACTCTGGAAAGAAGATCTACTATTCTGAGAAAATCCCCGTTCCATTCGTAGGAGAACTCAGTTTTGCTTATACGTTTATCGATGACTTCTTCGTCTTCGGGCTCAATCGTACAACGATCAAACATGTGATCGATGTAGCGAATTCGGGGGATAGTGCCAAGAAGAAAATCCTCGATACGAATTCTCTGTCTTCATGAACATTTCTCTCCGTACTCTTCGATGGTGAGGGTATGAGTAGTGCTCTGAAGAGTCTCTATGAGAAAAACCTATCTTCCCTTCCTCGGTACATGAAGAACTTCGATAGAGATGATAAAAGCTTGACATCAATCATGAGTTCTTATGTGATCAGTTCTGACCGAGATCGGCGCCTTGGTAATACTTCCACACCATTCATTCACACACTCTGAGCCCTCGAAGTACGAGGATCCAGTGGTGAGATCACCCTCTCCCTTGATGAGAAGAAGATGAATGTTCTCTCAGGCTCATCTCTCGATCTGTGGAATACACTGAAGAAGAATCCATCCTTCCCGAAAGATCTTCTCACTTCCAGTGGAACGAGTCCAGATATATTCTTCTCGAATAGTGCTTTCTCTGATATTCTCGCACTCAATCTTATCATCCAGCTCGATAGCGCTTTCCACGCATCAGAATCACTCCTGCGCAATATTGTATTCGGTATGAATATGGGGAATGATGAGATCGGATTGGATCTCAAGATTTTTCGTGACAAGAATAGTATTCTAAAATCTGTATCCCCTTGAGCCCTATTCTCCTCAGGCAATTCGATAATACTAGTCTTCTCTCTTATCTGAGGTATACTTCTTCTCTGAGGATATATTGCCGGGTTCGTCATATTTCGAAGAAAAAGGAATCATTCCATATGAATGCCTATAAGTCCTTCATCTATGATCACTTCGTCATCGATAGTGCCCATTCAGACGACTCAGTCTATCATGCCAACGGAGCCTATCATTGTGCCATTGAGTGCCATTGAGCCGACTCTGCCAGCGATAAGTATTGTAGTTCCCAGTATTCCAGTTATACCTTCGCCAGAGACTCCTATCATAGTTCCACCGATCCTAGATACCACAGGACTTGAGAGTGGATTACCTATTCCAGTTGCGAATAGAGTGATCCCGCCAGTATCTTCAGATCTTCTGAAATAAATAGACTCATTTTCTATGCCACATCGGAATTCTCCACTCATTCATCTCGAAGGTATTTCTCAAAATTTTGGAGCCAGAAATATCTTCTCAGATCTCTCTCTCGATATTTTCGAGGGAGATATTTGTATTCTTGTCTGACCTTCTGGATCAGGGAAGTCTACCTTCCTCTCACTCGTTTCTGGTCTCATGAGCGCGTCAGAAGGGAAGGTTATCTATACCTATGAGAGACGACAACTTGATACGAGAACTCAATCATTCCGAGAGTGGTACAAGAAACATGTTGGTATTTTTTTCACTGGATGATCCTTCTTCGAGATGAATACGGCTCGAGAGAATATCCTCTTTCCGAGTCTTTTTGGGGGATATTGTATGAGGGATGAGATATATCATAGGCTCATAGAAGTATTCGAGCTGAGTACTATCCTGCTCTGAACTCCCATGAGATCACTCTCGAGTGGTGAGCGAGAACGGGTGAATCTTGTTCGGATGTTCCTCGCTGAACCGAATATCCTCTTTCTCGATGAGCCATTCTCGCATCTCGATGAACACCTCCGTTGACGATCACTCACATATCTGGAACAGTACAGAGAAAAGTATCACGTTACTCTTTGCATCGCGACACATACTCCAGAATTATTTCTCATGGGAACCAAGAAGGTGACTTTCGCTTCCTGATCGAATCCCCTAATTCACCCATATGCTTAGATTCTTGATTCGAACTCTTTCGCTGAATTGGATACGAACACTCAGTATTTTTTCGGCTTTTTTTCTGAGTACTTTTCTCCTTTTCTTTTTCCTGTTCGCACTCGAGAATATAGAATCTGGCGTTCAGTATTATACCCTTCAGGGCATCAATGAGAAACGAGTGACCTTGACAAAGTCATCATCATTGTTCGATCTCCTGGATCGATCGGCATGAGGAATTGATCAGATAACACTCTCACGCATTCAATCTGATCCGAGCATTGAGAGCTACAAGATCCTTCGATTTATCGATGTTCCGGTTCTCGGAACGTTTCATATTTTCCAATTCTGACTCTCGATCGATGTTCCTGTTTTCTCAGTAGAGAATTCATCGGGAAAGATCACAGGAATAGGAATATCGACCTCCATGCTCAACTATTATAATCTCGAACTCGCTTGATCTTATCCACTTTTTCCTGTATTCCAGGAACGAGATCTTATCGGGAAGATGGTCTCGCTCGAGTTCGGAGCTTCGAAACTGTTCACTTTATCATGAGCTTATACAGATAGATATGAGAGTAGTATCGAACGTATAGATCCTGATTATCCGTGATTCGGAATCGTCATCGATAATGATATTGCGAAGGAAAAATTCAAAAAACTCCATAAAATACTTCCTCATCCATACAGGATCGTCATGCAGTATCGAGATATTCCAGAGAGAAATACTATCGAAACTCGATATCCATGAATGATACTCAATTTCGATAGTGATACGCTCCGAGAGAAAGAGAAAACATTTTCTACACTTCGCACACTCATGGGAATATTTGTAGGGGTAATTCTCCTTATCCTGTATGGATTTCTCTTACTTCTTTTTCTCGGGTATTTCAGGGAAAAATCAGATATGTATATGTTGATTCGACAATTCAAGGTCGGACTCTTTTCAGAGATACTCCTCCTTTGAGGGGAGATTGGGATCATACTGTTTCTGAGCACATTGATGACACTCATCATTCTTCCTATCATTGAGTATTTACTTCTTCTTTCCAGTCAACGCTTTCTCATGGCACATCAGATATTTTTTCCAATGATCACTCTCTCTTCGTGAGATATTCTTCTCCTCTCCATAGGGAATATGTTCATACTTTTCGTATTGCTCCTGATAATCTTCCTTCTGAGACGATCCAGAAGATACCATGACTAACGAATTATAGATCAGATGAATGGATATACATGTAACCGGATGAATATCGAGTTTGTATCTTTGTACCTTTTTATGATAGAATATATATCATTTTCATAACTCCTTCCTATGCTTTCACTTGTCTTCTTTCTCGTTCGTTCGATCCTCGGACTTCGCTATCGTATTGAGTTCCAGAATTTTGAAGTTTTTGATACCGAGAAACCCGTGATCGTCTTCCCCAACCATCCTGGGCTCGTGGATCCGATGATCGTCATGTCATGTATCGGGAAGAAGAAAATCCTCTCACCCGTCATGACGGAGACCTATATTCGAACACCAGGACTCGGTCCTATCCTTCGAGCTCTCCGTACGGTACCAGTAGGAGATCTGACCAATGGAGGGAGTATTGAAGAGGTGAGACAATCCTTCGTTGGTATCAAGGAGGCGATACGGAATCGACAGAATATATTGATCTATCCTTCAGGACATATCTATGTTCAGCCTTTTGAACATATTGTTGGAAAAAAGATGGCGTATGAGATTGTGAACATGCTTGAAGGAGATGCTCGCATCATCGTTCTTCGTACTCGTTGACTCTGGGGAAGTATGTGGAGCAAGGCTTATACAGGAACTTCACCAGAACTGATACGTGTATTGTTACGATCGGTTCACTATATCTTTTCCAATCTTGTCTTTTTCCTCCCAAGGCGCGACGTGCATATCGAATGTCAGGATATGACTGATATATTGAAGGAGTGGCATACTCTCGGACTCGATGTATTCAATGAGAGATTGCAGAATTATTACAATGAATCAGGGAATGAGCCATGCCAATTCATTCCACACTATTTCTATCATGATGATATTGCCACTAAGGTAGAACCTCAGAATATCGCAGGATCGATCGCTGAGATGAGTGCTTGATCTGATATTTCGTTCTCAGATCTCCCAGAAGATATAGTTGATGCAGTGATCACTCATGTGGCTCGAGTGAAGAAAATCGGAAAAGATGGACTCTCTGTCTCGACCAATCTCATTCTCGATCTGCATGCAGATTCCCTCGATATGGCCGAGTTCAAGAGTGTCATTCAGTCGAACTATACGACAGCATCCAATCCCCCAATTACACGCATCAAGACGATAGGAGACCTTGCTGCGCTGGCTCTTGGCAAGCTCGAAGGAGAAGAACGACTCCTTCCTGTTGATTTCCCTCAAGCACTCGATGCGAAGATCGAATTCGCATATCAGAGTTGAGATACCATTCTCTCATGTTTGCGTGAGAACTTCCGTCGTGAATGCAAAAATCCCTTCCTCTATGATGCTATGATAGGCATGCTCACTCGAGATGCATTTCTCGTGAAGTCTTATGTGATCGGAGAATATATCAAGTGAATGAATAATGAACAATGAACAGTGAAAAATAATAAAATCGGAATTATGCTTCCGGCACTTTCGGCAACCTCACTCTTGCTTGTTGGGACATATCTCGCAGGCAAGGTTCCCGTGATGCTCAATTGGACGGTAGGGGAGAAGTCATTTGCTCACTGTATGGATTTCTCGAGTCTCGATACGATCCTCACGAGTCGCAAGTTCTATGAGAAGATTCGTACTCCATGGCTTGCAGCTTTCGAATCGAATATGGTATTCATCGAGGATATCGTTCGAGATATATCGACATTCACGAAGCTCAGAGCGATCGTGAAGAAGACTTTTTTTCTCCTTCCTAAGACGCATGAAGAAGCGGTCATACTCTTCACTTCTGGCAGTGAATCACTCCCGAAAGCGGTTGTCCTCACGCATGCGAATCTCCTCTCAGATATAGAGTGAGCACTCGCACTCGTACCATTCCAGAAGCACGAGACGCTTCTTGGGATTCTCCCGCCGTTTCATAGTTTTGGCTTCACGATCAACACGATATTCCCACTCATTGCACCCGTACAAGTCGCATATACTCCTGATCCAGGAGATGCTCGAACGATCGGAAAAATTCTCGCACATACTCATGCGAGTATCGTTGCTGCCACTCCGACATTTCTCAGGATGATCCTCTCAGGCAATACAACTGAGACACTCCAATCTCTGAGGTATACTTTCGTATGAGCTGAGAAGTGTAGTGATGAAGTATTCACGCTCTTTCATGAGAAGTGTCCTACAGGAATCATCCTCGAAGGATATGGGATCACTGAGTGCTCTCCCATTGTGACTGTGAATCCGATCGAGTTTCAGAAAAAGTGAAGTGCTGGTAAATTCCTCCCCTCACTCACACCGATGATTCGCTCTCTAGATGGCAAGAATATCATGCCTATAGGAGAACAAGGGATGATCTATCTCAGAGGTCCGAGCATATTCGGTGGATATATCGATGAGAATCTTGAGAGTCCATTCGAACAGTTCGATGATCATATAGAGCCTTTTGTCATGTCGACAGATCCCGCAGAGCGGGAGACGAGACAGCTTGCTCTGACACACAATCCTCCGTCTGCTATCGCAGCCACCTCTTTTCAAAAGGAGGTCATGTGGTACAAGACAGGAGATCTCGGATATACTGATGCGGATGGATTCCTCTTCATCACTGGACGACTCAAACGATTCGTGAAGATCGCCGGTGAGATGATCTCACTTCCGTTCATCGAGACGATTCTTCTCGAGCAATACGGGAATCCTGACATCACAACTCTCGCCATCGAAGCTCGAGAAGAGAATGGGAATGTCACCATTGTCGCATTCACGACGTTCGATGTTGATCTGACGGAACTCAATAACTATATCCACACGCATTGAGCCTCGAATCTCGTGAAGATTGCTCGAGTTGAGAGGATAGAATCAATTCCAGTTCTCGGAACAGGGAAGACGGACTACAAAGTATTGAAGGGACGGATATAGAATAGGAGAATGAAGTCTAGGAAGTGAGAAATTTCTCAGCACTTTCCTCATTTTCCTCGATAAATATCTCTACAGCTCGCTTTGCTCGTTCAAGGAGTTTCTTTGAGGTTTCACGAGCAGAGTGAGAAGTGATAACTTTCTCAGAAATGAGAGACTGAATACTTGGTGAAAGAATAGGAATTATAATCTCCATTGTATCACTTGGCTTGAGATGAGCGATGATTGCTCCACCAGAAAATCTCTCTATCTGGAGTTTGCAAACTATAGAATTCAGCACAAGAGCAAGATATTCACTTTCTATATGTATTTTCTTTTGTAATCGGAGAAAGGCACCACTTAAAACAGCTTTCATATCTTCATTCACGACAAAAGAAATCCCTATTGTCCCATCTTTCGTAAAAAGTATTTCATCTTTTCGAGGGGAATATTTTTCTCCATATTCTGAGAATAGTTCAGATGATATACTCTTCTCTATTGTATCAATTCCTTGTATACTCACATCAGCTATTCGGATAAATGGTATTCCAGAATCTGTATACGCTTCGGCTCATGGCTCAACTCATTTCTGATACTCTACTATTTCTCAGAGTTTTTTGGTTTCAAATTGTGTGAGTTTTCAGAAGAGTTCATCATATTTTGGCTGGAAGAACTCTGCATCACACCGACCAAAGAGATCAATCTCACTACTCATCTTCTCAGCAATATTCTCTTCACTTGGTTTCCAGTCTATGAGTCAGAGTTCTGTTAAGAGGATTTTCTCTGCTTCAGAATAGAGAGCTTTCGAGAGTTCTCGTTGCTTATGGGACTCACTGACAAATTCTGCAATTTTGGATTGAAAAACGGGAGATGGGAGGGGGATTAAAATTGTTCGAATATCATTGATAGAGGCATTCCTTTGTCTTATACCCATTGCCCATCTTTCGACATGAAATCTAGCATATTCAGAATCTAAGAAAGAAAATAGATAGTACAATGGTATATCATTTTTCTTCTTTCGAACACATGCAACTCTTTGATTATAAACAATTGATTTATCATCATCTTGCACTTCAAACATATGGGCACCTCATACATTCCAAGGATCTCATGTCATGCTTATTAAAATATCACCTTTATGATAAAATTTATCATTGAAACTTTCAATTTCTTTTTTACTCACAAAATCTAATTGCTCTGTATTTCTTTTATTTGTAACATCTCATATTTTCACAATAGGAAAAAAATCTTCTCATCATGTTTCATTGATTTCTTCACTCGAATAAGCTGGTCAAGAATATATATTTGCAACTTCTCATAAAGTTGTAAAACTTTTATTTTCTAATTGTTTCTTTTTTCCAAGAAAAAATGGATTATAAAATTCCGCCTCAATTCTTGTTAATCACTCAATTTCAGAAACAGGAATAATCGAAATATCCAAATTATATTTTTGGATAAGAGAAGTGAGAGATGGTGAGAGGGTTTGAGTCATACTATTTTAGTTGTCATTTTAGCATACTGAGTAATTCTGAGACAATGAGTTTATCTTGATTAGATCATTCAGAAGCCTTTGTATTTGGTTCCGAAAATAAAACATCTAATCATCGGGATAAAATCTTTTCTTTTAAGTCATTATTGGTTTGAATCAAATTATTCATTGTTTGAAGAGATGCATACTTAAACATATATGATTCATATATTTTCTTCCCATATAAATATTGGGAAGCACAAAATACCGTTAGATATGAAGGTACTATAATCGATGTTATCCTCATAATAGCTCAGCCAGTGGAAACATCAGATGAACTTTTAATAAAAGAAACTGTTATGATTCATGTTGTTATAGCAAAAATAAAAGCTCATAATAGCCACCACCATATTCAATTCTTATCTTCTTCTTTCCAGAAATTCCATTTCCAAAATTTGATAAAATTACCTCAAAACGGTGATTTATTCTTAAAGTTATTACTCATATATTCTTCAGCTCTTTTCTTGAAAGCATCTGCTTGACCATTCAAAGTTGCAGTATTTACTTCTCACTGCTTATTTAATAAACTTTGCAACTCTGTTAATGCACTCTCATAAGTTGGCTTTTTGCTAACTACATCGTCAAGAAAAGATTGAATTTCCAGAAAAGATTTATTTGTATTCTTTATTTGATTTGACGATATTTCAATTTCACTATACATCCCCGAATTTCTTAAAAGAGTATTAATATTTTCAATCCAATTTAAAGGATCGTGATGGTGAGTGGTTATTTGATCTATCGGCGTACCAAAAATGCCGCTATTATTTTGAAAAGAGTTAATGAAATTCTGCAAGTGAGAAATAAAGGCATTTAAGTTACCTATACCAATATAATCAAGAAATGAATCATCTTTCTGTATTTTCTTTAAGAGAGATAAAATATTCATTACATACTTTTTTAAGTCTCAATCAGAATAATTATTCCAAGATTGTTTATTATTACTACTAACATAAATTTTAGTTAGATCAAAACTAAAGATTGTTTGTAAACTTGACTGAATTTGTTGTTTCTGACTTTGCATATTTTATTTCTCTAAAAAACTAAATCCCTGCTCTTTTCCCCATATATCAAAAGCCTCGGCAATCTGGAGGAGATCAGATGAGAGGTTGTCTATATCCCGTGAGCTCGTATCTCGATAGACATAGTCTCACGAACTATTCTTGAATGGTGTCTTGGAAGTCGCGAAAAATATCGGATAATTCTCGATTCTTGGATTATTTATCTCATCCCACTTCTGGAGGAATATCACACTCGTCTTGGTTCCTGTATGAGGCTTGAAGCTATTGGCTTCGATACCGACGACAGCGAGTATGCGAGCATGATTCATCATGAATTTGCGGATATATTCTTCACTCGTATTGTTGAATACTCATTGAGGCAATACAAGAGCAAGTCTGCCACCTGGACGAACGAAGTTGAGATTGCGTTCGATGAAGAGAAGATGACGAGAGATATTGTCGATATTTTTTCCTGTTTTCGGATGTTTACCGAGCTGGAACTTCGCAAGTGTGGCAGATTCTTTGACTTCTCCAGCAAATGGAGGATTAGCGAGGAGGACATCAAAATTGAAGTGGAGATATTCTTTTTTATTCTGCTCATTTTTCTCATATTCGTCGAATTCCGTGAGGAGTTCTTCTTTTTTGAAGTCATATTTTGTATCCTCTTGCCACGAGGCACTATCGAGAGAGTTCTCTTTGTAGATATGAGATTTTCCATCTCAGGCAATGAGCATCATCGCACGAGCAATCTTGGAGGATTTCTCATCGAAGTCTATCCCGAAGAGAGATTGTCTTGCATAGCTCGACATCTTTTCATTCGTCCAGTTATGTTTCTTACTCAGGTATTCCATCGTATGGATCAGGAATCCACCAGACCCACATGCAGTATCGATGACTTTTTCTCGTTCTCATGGACTCATCATACGGACACACATATCGATCACGATGCGGGGAGTGAAATATTGTCACTTCTTACTCTTGGCAACATCAGGTATGAGGTATTCGAATGCCTCATCGATCACTTGGAGGTTGGCACCGAGGAGCTTCCATCATTGGAGTTCACCGACGCAGATAGAGAGATGTTCAGGGAGGAGTTTGATCTTATCTGATTTCTCGAATACTCATTTCCATCTTCCTTTTGCTTCTTCGAAAAGTCGGGTAATATCTGCTTCTGTTCTTTTTGCGTCTTTAGTAGGAGATTTGCGGAATTCAAGTGGTCGATTTGGATTTTCTATAGACTCTTTCTCATCATGAAGTTTTGCATAGATGAGCTTAAATATCTCATCAAAACTATCGAACCCAGAGTTTGCGAGTACGAGCTCTTCGATATTTTCTATGACTTCTTTGAGTTGTTTTGGTTCTTCGAGATCTGCGAGCATGATACGACGAGCTAGGACATCATCGACAGTCTCTCAGAACTTCGGTATATCTGCCAGGGTATCGAAATCCTTCGGATAAGGACGATAGAGGATGAGTATAGATTTCCCATTGGTTGCTACCCCAAAAGGCGTACCATCAGCATTGAGATAGCTCTTGAGTTGTTCGACATCGTTTTTCTCATGGGGAGCCTTGACCTCGACCATGAGGTGAGGAGTTTCATTGTCCTCGGAATATATCACGATATCTACTCGTTTGGTCTCACGACCAAATCGTACCGATTTCTCGATATCGACTCGTTCTTTTGGATACTTGTATTTTTTGAGGAGTTCACGGAGATAGAGTTGTCTCACGATCTCTTCTGGTGCAGATTTTTTCTCACTCCAGACTTGTTTTTCTTCTTCTCATCTCGAATAGCTCTTGAGATAGAGTTTTCATTCTCGCTCGTAGATACGCTCCGCGAGTTCATCTATCTCGTCTCGTGTGAATATTGAGAGAGATTCAGCGGGATTGGAGAATATTTTGTGAAGGTTGGACATAAGTGTAATTAACTTCGAGTATTTTATATATTTCAGTCATTTTTCCAAACATAAAAAATCTTATAAAAGATACCAGACAATTTTTGATTATTCTTCACTTTTCACTATGATCTCTCCATACTTCACGGCATAATGCACCACTTCGAATATCATCCGAAATCCCCGCAGATTCTCCAGATCGCGAAGGATAAATATCCCTATCTCACACAAGAGTGACTTTCGGATGAGAGTATCGAAGCGCGGTATCATCTTCTGGAATATCTCTCGAAAGAGTATAGCTGGCACGGAGTTCTCGAAAAAGAAAAAAATGGGAAACCAATTGAATTCATAATTCATAATTGAGAATGAATAACTGTTCTCTACTGGTCAATTTCTCATTGTGCACATTATATTGCTTTTATCATCGCAGATACTCCAGTAGGTATAGATATTGCAGAGTATCATGAGAGAGATACTTCACTCTTATCAATACATAGAGACTCTGAATACTCGATTCTCTGAGGCAAAAATTGGCACAATTTCTATATTCTCTGGACAGCGAAAGAAGCAATTATCAAATCAATAGGAGGAGAGCTTGATGACATGAGAGATATATGACTGATATACTCTCAAGGAGAAAATATCAGTGAATTTGCAATGGAATCAAAAAAATATAGAATCCAGTCAATCATTCATGATCAATATATCATTTCTTACCTTGTTTCCTAAATGTTAAAAGTTCTCGGAATTATCATTCTCATACTCGCTTCATTCTATATTCTGTTATGTATCTTCCTCTATTTCTATCAGGAATGCTTACTTTTTTTCCCATCAGTACCATATCTGCCCCACTATGAGAGGATCCTCGCGAATAAGAATCTCAGAAATATCCAACTCCAGACTTCTGATGGCGTATTTCTCGATGGCTGGATGCAACTGAGTCCAGAGAAGAAGGTGACGATTCTTTATTTCGGATGAAATGCTGATGAGACATCATATTTTGTAGAGAAATATCATTACCAGAATGCGAATATCGTGAGCTTCAACTATCGTGGCTATGGAAGAAGTACGGGGAAGCCTTCTGAGAAAGCAATTTTTGCTGATGCACTCCTTCAGTATTCCTATCTTACTAAAACACTCAAAATCAAACCTGAAAATATCATTGTTATGGGAAGAAGCCTCGGAACAGGAGTAGCAACGTATCTTGCGAGTCAGAGACAAGTTGGGAAGGTCATCCTTATCACGCCTTATGATTCCGTCGAATCGGTTTCCAAGGAAATATACTTCTTCGTGCCAGTCTCACTCTTGCTCACGAATAGATTTGATTCACTCAAGTATGCCTCACTCAGAAAGAATACGCTTCTCTGTATCTATGGATGACGTGATACAACCATACGGAATCAACATACCGAGAATCTCCTCAATCATTGGAATGGTGAGGTGGAAAAAGTATTCATCTCAGATGCAATGCATGACAATATCTATGAATTTAGAGAAGTACAAGATTCGGTCGAGAGGTTTTTGCTTCCAAAATAGATTGTATGAAGATTCTGAAATGAATTCAGAATGACGGTCTTCCCTGAACAACTCACAAATAAATTCAGAATGACGATCTCCCCAGAGCCACTCACAATATTTCCAGATTCCTCTTTCATCACTTCCTCTTTCATCACTTCTTCTCTATGCGTCGCTCACTCTTCTCACTTCTCGGTCTCATCACTTTCTGGTCCCTCTTCTATGCCGGGATGAAGTACTTTTTCTGGGGAATATATGCTCATGAGGATTTCGCACCGACACTTGAAGGGATATCAGGATTCGTCCTCATCGGAAGCATGATTGCTTATATCATAGGATGACCACTCTATGCTCGATATAGTGAGAGGATTATGCTCTTTGTTGCACTCATTATTGGTATGCTTTCTTTCCTTATTGCTATATTTCTTCCGCATATATCAGCTCTATTTTTCGATATTGCTATGACGGGGATCTGATTCGCATACTCACTCTATGTGATCGGGAAAAATACACTTATCGGAAGAGAGATTGCTACCTCGAAGCTCGGTTCTTCTGCTATCGGTGCTTTTACGACAGTGACATTCATTGTGTTTCTTGTATTTGGTACCGTGATCGGTTCTAAGATGGGAGAAACTCCTGATCTTTTTCGTGTAGGAATTATCTACTTTATCGTAATTCTTGGTATAGTGGCAGGCATACTCTGTCTCATCGATACGAGACGAGAGACATCAGTATTCCGATTCTCAGGAGATCTCTACAAGCGTCTTTTTCTCAGGTATGGGATATTCATGATCGCTCTCGGATGTTTCTGGCAGATATCAGTCGAAGCATCACAGGTCGCGATCAACTATTCGAAAGAGATCTTCGATACATCGAACTT
>JAYTYQ010000100.1:0-1210 GCA_043742285.1 Candidatus Altimarinota bacterium | reverse complement strand
CTCTGCATCAGAAAGTTTCTAGGCAGACAAAACAATTAGTCCTTGATGATGGTAGCATTTCTGGGCAGCAAGGGCTGATTGATAAGAATGTTTGGTTTGGAAAAGATGGGGCAGCGATTGAAGGAATAGAGATTGACGCAACTAATCATATTCCTATCCTAAATGCTGAAACTTATGCGCTAGCCCAAGCTCACGTAGCGCAGACTGATGCAATCATTATTGCTCGAAATGAGAGAGCTGCGGCGGCAGGATTTGAGTTATCTAAACAGCCTGGGTTATTTAGAGCTATCCCTCCAGATGCTAGGGATGTGCCATTCTTTGCGTTTGTAAAAGATCCTAAAGTGACTGGACAAGGTCATACCGCTATGATTTTTGCGGAGACAGATGCAAAGCTTACTGATCTAGTAAAGCGGGCTCAAGCTGCTCGGCCTGACCTGGAGATTATTTTCAAGAAAGATACAGAAGAATTCTTTGCGGCCCGGCAAGCTTACGATTACGATAAGACGCTCTCAGAAAATTACATTGACTCTTCTCTAAAATCTTCTGGAGTCTACTCTAGCTACTTCACTAAGACTGATCCTCAGGCAATTGCAGATGATTTTATCCGGCACCACAATAAGAATATCGACACAGATATTCGAGAAACTGTGCGCGCGTATAATCAACCAGCCTTTGATTGGTGGGAAGACCAAGCTAAGAATTACTCCCGTGTAGAGACCTCTAAATTTGGAGGGAATTTTGATAAGCTGGAAGCAGAAGGAAAGAATCCTTACCTCTCCTACATTAAGACTGCTCTGAATGTTTCTCGCATGAGTGAGACGCCTTTGTGGACTTCTTTTAACCGAGGATTAGATAGCGCAGTCTCTAAGGCTTATGGAGAGATTAGTAATATCGGGAAGGCTGTCGGAGATTCGCTCTCTCCAGAGAAAGTAACTCAAATCAATGGACTTCTTGATAAGTACGGGATGAATACTGGATGGAATGATGCAGCTACTCAACTGCTAGTTAATTCTTCTGTGCCTAAAGGTGAGTTGACAAAGTTTGTTCGAGGCGCGAATGCAATTCTTTCTAAACTGACCCTCGGACTTGATCCATTAAACTCTCTAGTCAATGCGATTGGCGCAAACATTCTTCGCTCAACAGAGCTTAAGCAGATTACAGATGCGATCAAAGCTGGAGATGCTGGACTGGCGGGAGAGATTGCTAAGCT
>JAYTYQ010000099.1:0-1988 GCA_043742285.1 Candidatus Altimarinota bacterium | reverse complement strand
AGACGCTTATATTTCTGATAGTAGTCAAAAAATACTTGCGAACCCGTTCGATAATAGCTGAAGTCTTCGGGAATGTCTTGTCGAAGTATTGTTTTCATTGTTTATGACCAAGAATGAAAATTGAGTAGATATTTTCACAAAGATTATTGATTGTCAATGTCCTTCATGACTCGATCGAGACGGCTCGAATCACCGATATAATTCTCTCGTGCAAGGCTGATGGTCTCTCTATATTCATCGCTCTCTCGATCATATCCTGATGCCAAAATACTATACCCATTCATCCAATGCGAATCAATCTCGACCATACGTTTCCCGAGTACGAGAAGAAATGCAAGAGTATCGGAACGAGATCCAGGATATATATCACCATATCTCTGAAAGGCAAATCCTATAGTTCATAAGTCAGCCAAATTTTTCGAATGAATATTTCTCTGATAGAGAAATGAGATATTTTTCCAGATTTGTTTTTTTCGATTGTATCTCAGCTGCACATTCTCCATCATACACCAATTGGCATATACCGTATCGATCAGATTCGTGGGATGATATGTACAATCTAGAAAAAATGCTCTAGGATCCCTATAATACTGATATGCTGCCCTCTTTGCATCTTTCGGAAAATACTTCTTACGCAGATCGAGAAGCTTATAGTATGTGCGATAAGCGCTACTTCACTTCTCAGCTGAACCAAGCCGAATGAGAGAAAATTCCATAAGCACGAGAAAATCCTGATACGCAACCATCTGCGTAATCTCGGAAAGATCCGCATGGCTCATGAGATTCAATGTTTTGTACTCTACATCATCGAACTTTTGATGATAGAGATCCAACTGGATATCTACAATCGATCGATGTATGTCCGATCATGAAGCCGCAAAAACACCAGATGAAAACAAACAAAATGAGATGCAGATGAAAAACAAACGGAAGAAAAACATATGCATGAAAGTAAAAAAATATACTCTATAGCTCTACTGTGGGAATGTGCTTCCAGAATACACATTTATATCAACAAATCAATCGATTCGAATCATGGTCTCGTAGAAGATATAATACATTTTGTGCATAGATAGAAATATCCAATGCTACAGATCCGTAGGAAGATCTATTCCATCAATTTCTCTCAATATGAGAAGAAAATCTAAAAACGTGGGACTGGACATAGAGAAGAATTTACAGGATTATGCACAAAATGTTTTGAAACAGTACCGTGAAATTATTTATCAAATTTCCTATGAATTACTAGAAGGTCATTTATTTAACCAAACTTAATATCACCGGTAAAAAGTGCTCAAAAATAATAGGAAATAGCAAAAATAAGACATACTATTAATATACGAATATTAATCCATATACCTGCTGATCTATCAATCTTGTCCGAAAGGAATAAAAACAATAAACTTATAGGTGCTCATAAGAATGGAATTACATACAACCAAAAAGTTATAATATCTACTTTTATGAGTCAGGGTATGTTCAAAATAACAAACACTACATTGTTAAATCATAAGAAGTATCCTAGTTGGATAAATAAATTATTTCATTTTGATCTTATATTTCACATAATAGGGCAATTAAGTATTAGATTAGTCTCTCAAATTCCTCCACCATCCTCTCCACCTCACGAATTCCTGCTCGATAGAACTCAGGAGATGCTATATCGATACCATAGCGACCGAGGATATCTCGTGGACGTTCAGAGCCTCCTACACGCAGGATATCTTTATAGTCTTCTTTGCTCAGGTCTCCACTTTGTACCTTGTTGTAGAGGGCGAACGTGAGGAGATTCCCGAAGGCATACGCATAGCAATAGAAGGGCGTATGATAGATATGTGGGATCATCGACCACCCACTTTCGTCTTCTGCAGGGACGTCAAACTCTACCGCTCCACCATAGAGCTTCTCTTGCTCTACTCTCCAGAGACTATTGAGTTCTTTGTAGGTGAGTTCATTTCCACTGTGTATCTGTGTGTGTACCTCTCTCT
>JAYTYQ010000098.1:0-5087 GCA_043742285.1 Candidatus Altimarinota bacterium | reverse complement strand
CCTCAATATCGATCTTCTCGGTGCTGAAGAAGTCGAAGCCCTCGAACTCGAGATGAAGACTCGCTATGAAGAACTCGAGAAGCTCGAATGAGCCTTCGATGTCGAAGTCGATATCCCAGAAGATGGGGAAGTGAAAACAGATGAAGCACCAGTGACCACGAGTCTTCCAGAAGGAGAGAGGGATACAGAATAGCGAAAGGTTTTCTATCATTCATTTTTACTAATTATGCGATGACTTGATAAACAACAGATCATGCAGTAGTTTCGGTTTTTACAATAAATAATGAATGATGACCAATAGAGTGAAAAGAAGATATATTTGTATTACCGAATAGAGAATAAATGCATCAATTATTATTAGATGTTGTAGATATGGAATAAAATATCCATAAAGAATTTCCATCCCACCACTCAACCATCGTACGGCATCGCGCCGAGAGAAAGAGAATTCATTTCTCCTTAGATCTATTCAGAATCTGGTACGAAAAAAAAAGTGATTTAGTTTCAGTTGTTCCTTAAATGGATTCTTCACTTCACTCAGAATGACAAAATGTTTAAACTTAAACTGTAAATTCCTATGAAAAAACTCCTCCTCTTCCTTTTCCTTCTCGCTCCGCTTTCTGCTTTTGCGTCTGATCGCTGTGCATCTGATAGATTTCCTTCAAATACAAATTATTATATAATTGAGAAAATTGCACAGCAAAAAAATAAAAATGAAGAAAAAAATATCAGCAGTATTCTAAAATTGAAAAAATTTAATTTTGAATCGATTGATTTTTGAAATTTACCATTTTCTCGCTATCAGAATTCTATAGAATTTTGACGATGGATAGCATGAGGATGGATGGATGGTTGACCATGCTATTATCCTCAAAGAACATATTCGATGACTCGAGAAAAATGAGTAGGCTATGATGAGACTTTGGCTGTCTTAGTTGACAATACTACTAATAACATATATGCCGATGAAAATTCGCCAAGTCTTCCTTTCTGAACCCTTATTGGATGAACTAATATATATGAGACAGGTTCAATAGGAGGCGTACCATATATTATTACAAAAGGTCTTTGGGAAATTGATGGAAGTACGAACTATTCACTGTGGCTTATAGGGAAAAAGTATAATTATCTTTTTCAATGACCACATAATAATAGTTATGAAGATGTTCTTGTTTGGAAAAAAATAATACAATCAATTCGATTCAAATAATCAATTCATAGCAATACTCGTTCTTTATTCTAGAACTTCCTTCGTACGGCATCGCGCCGAGAGAAAGAGAATTCATTTCTCCTTAGATCTCTTCAGAATCTGGTACGAAGGAAAGTGAAATCCCATAAATTCTACACCTTAATTTCCCAATTATGTTTCCAATGACCAAAGATCTTGAGAATTTCCTCAATGATAAGATCACTGACTTCTCCCAGATCGGCAAGCATGCAGGACGCCGAGATATCACCGTCGGAAAAAATCTCGACAATCTCCGCGCGATCTCTGTCGGACTCGCATCCAAGGAAGATGTCCGAGCACTCTCCTATGGAGAAGTCCTCATCTCTGAGACGATCAACTATCGAACACAACGTCCTGAACGAGGTGGGCTCTTCTGTGAGCAGATTTTTGGTCCACGCAAGAACTATGAGTGTGCCTGTGGAAAATATAAGCGCATCCGATACAAGGGAGTTATCTGTGAGCGATGTGGAGTAGAAGTTACGACTTCTCAGGTTCGCCGTCAGCGTACAGGGCATATCGAACTAGCATCACCCGTTGCTCATATTTGGTACCTGAAGAGTGTTCCATCTCGTATCGGGCTCCTTCTCGATATTTCTGTGAAAAAGCTCGAGCAGGTAGTGTACTTCGCTTCCTATATCATCACAGAAGTCTATGAAGACAAGCGTGATGAGTCGATCAAGGAACTTGAGCATGCCTACAAGAATCAGAAAATAATGCTCCAAAAAGAAGTCCAACAGACGATTGGTGAGCTTACACTCCAACTCGAAGAGAAGAAGATTAGCAAGAAGGAATTCCATGAACTCGAAGTCCTCCATACTCGTCGTATCGATGAACTGGATGCTGAATATGCGAAACTCCGCGACCTTCTGAAGGTTTTGCGTGTTGCTGAGGTTATCGGTGAGCTCGATTATCGAATTATCTATGAGAAATTCCCCCACGTCTTCAAATGAGGAACAGGTGCTGAGAACTTGAAATTCCTTCTCGAACGTATTGATCTGAAGGCATTTATTGCGGAACATCAGATCGAACTCAAGACTGCTCCGAAGTCCAAGCAGAAAAAAATCCTTCAGAAACTCAAACTTGCATCATCCCTTTTCAAATCAGGTCAACGTCCTGAGAACTTCATCCTCTCGGCTCTCCAGATTCTCCCTCCTGATCTGCGCCCGATGATCCAGCTCGATGGTGGTCGATTCGCTTCTTCTGATCTCAATGATCTCTACCGTCGTGTGATCAATCGCAACAATCGACTGCGCAAGCTCTCGGAGCTTGGAGCCCCAGACGTGATCCTCAAGAATGAGAAACGAATGCTACAAGAAGCCGTCGATATGCTTCTCAATGGTGATGTCAGATCGAACCGTCCTGGATATACCACAGCCACGAAGAAGAAGCTCAAGTCTCTCTCCGATATTCTGAAGGGAAAACAAGGTCGATTTCGTCAGAACCTCCTCGGAAAACGTGTCGACTATTCCGGTCGTTCGGTGATCGTCGTCGGTCCAGAGCTCAAGATGAACGAATGTGGTCTTCCGAAAATCATGGCACTCATCCTATTCAAGCCTTTCGTGATCGGGAAACTCATCGAACGTGAGATTGCCTACAATGTGAAACATGCAGATAAAATCATCGAAGAGAAAACCAAAGAAGTCTGGGATACGCTCGATGAAGTGATCGATGGTAAATATGTACTCCTCAATCGTGCTCCGACACTCCATAGACTTGGTATTCAGGCATTTCGTCCTGTTCTCATCGATGGAAAGGCGATCCGTCTGCATCCTCTCTGTTGTACCGCCTTCAATGCTGACTTCGATGGAGATCAGATGGCAGTCCATCTGCCGCTCACACTCGAAGCACAGAATGAAGCATCGAGTCTCATGGTCACATCGAAGAATATGCTCAATCCATCGAATGGTGAACCGATCGTTGCACCATCTCAGGATATGATTCTCGGGTGTTATTATCTCACGAAGATCGATATTTGAGAAGCGAAATCCGTTTATATGAGTGGGGATGATGCGATGATGGCCTATGAGAATAGTGTGATCACCCTCCATACTCCTATCAAAATCCGCATCGATGGAAAAATCACAGATACGACCTATGGGAGATTTCTCTTCAATGAGATCCTCCCTGTTGATCTCGGATACGTCAATGAGACGATAGGGAAGAATGCAGCCAAAAAACTCCTCTCTCGATCATTCGATATTCTCGGTGGCGAGCGTACCGCATTTCTCGCTGATGCGATCAAGAATCTCGGATTCAAGTATGCGACTCTCTCAGGACTCACAGTATCTGCATTTGATATGATTATTCCGGATGAGAAGCATGCATTCATCCAAGAAGGTGAAGAGAAAATCAAGGATATCCAGAAGGCATTCTGGCATGGATATGTGACAGAAAAGGAACGCTACCTTCAGTCCCTCCAAGTGTGGGGTGGTATCAAGGGACGAGTGGAAAAAGAGATGAAAAAGAATTTCCTACCGAATAATCCAATATTTAACTTCGTTGACTCTGGTGCGCGAGGTTCATGGGGAAACGTCACTCAGCTCTGTGGAATGAAGGGGCTTGTCGCCTCTCCAACGGGTGAGATTATCGAGCTCCCAGTCAAGGGAAACTACAAGGAAGGACTCTCTGTATTGGAATACTTCATCAACACGCATTCGGGACGAAAAGGAAAGGCTGATACGGCTCTGAAGACCGCCCAATCCGGATATCTCACCCGTCGACTTGTCGATGCTGCTCAGAATATCTTGGTGCGAGAATATGATTGTGGAACGATACAATTCGAGACATTTGATCGCAGTGAGACGAAGTCACTCTTTGGTGATACCTTCGAGAACAAGATCTATGGTCGATTCACGGCTCTCGATGTCCTAGAATCGAATGGTTCGCATGTGGTTCCTGCAGGAACACTCGTGACTAAGGAAATTCTGAAGATGATTCTGGAATCAACTGCTACCAAGGTGTCTGTCCGATCGGTTCTCACCTGTGAGACGGAGGAAGGGGTTTGCCAGCGTTGTTATGGACTCGATCTTGCGACATCAGATATCGTGAAGATTGGTACTCCAGTGGGTATCATCGCTGCGCAATCCATCGGTGAACCAGGGACTCAGCTCACGATGCGGACATTCCACTCAGGATGAGTTGCGAAGGAAGGAGGAGATATCACGGCAGGTCTCTCTCGAGTCGAGGAACTCTTCGAAGCACGCAATCCGAAATACTTTGCTGAGATCGCTCCATATGAAGGGAAAATCACTGATATCGAGAGTGAAGGCTCAGAAGTGACTCTGACATTCGAAGCTCTCGACAAACAGACTCGAGAATACTACGTCTCAGATGCATCCATGGTCTTCATGGTGAAGAAGTGAGATACCGTGGAAGAGAAGCAGATCATCGCAAAGTCCAAAGAAATACGTCAAAAAATCCAAGTCTCTCATGCCGGTCGTGTGATGAAGGTGACTGATGATATGATCGTCATCGAGGATCTCATTCCTGAGATTCGATCATTCGTCATCCCCGCTGGACGCAATATCCTCCCAAAAATCGGTGATATAGCGAAAATCGGTGCCAAGCTCACAGAAGGACATGTGAATCTCCAGTCTCTCATGGATACAGCCGGTCCTCTCGTGACAGAACTCTATATCGTTGCCGATATCAAGGAGATCTACTCATCACAGGGACAGACCGTGAATGCGAAACATATCGAACTTATCGTTCGACAGATGTTCTCGAAGGTGAAGATTACCAATGCGGGTGATTCATCATTTTTCCCTTGAGATATCGTCGATATCATCCGCTTCCGCAAGGAGAATCGAGAACTTGCAAAAACAGGAATGAAGGAGGCTATCGGTCTCCAGATGCTTCT
>JAYTYQ010000097.1:0-1518 GCA_043742285.1 Candidatus Altimarinota bacterium | reverse complement strand
GATTCCGAGGGCTCGCCCGGCATCTTTCACAGCTGCTCGAGCGGCCAATGTACCGAATGTACACACTTGTGCTACATGATCCTTTCCATACTTCGCACGGACATAGGTGAGAACCTTATCACGTCATTCATCCGAGAAATCTACATCAATATCTGGCATCGTGACTCGGGCAGGATTGAGAAATCGTTCAAACAGCAATCCATATTTGAGTGGATCAATATCCGTAATTCCTGAGAGGTAGGCAAGGATAGCTCCTGCGGCTGATCCTCTACCTGGTCATACGGGAACACCATGAGTCTTCCCATAACGGATGAAGTCTGCCACAATACAAAAGTACGCATTGAATCCCATGAGATCGACGACCGTGAGTTCATATTCGAGACGTCTGAGGATTATCTGTTGTTCAACAGAGAATGATTCTACCATTTTTTTCTTCTCATCAGAATAGTACGACTCTGCGAGAGAATACAATTCTTCTACAGACATGAGTGAGAGTTTCCTTTCTGAAGGTATCCCCGCGATTTTTTGCAGAAGTATATCTTGATCTGCTATAGAGAGCCCGAAATCATATCGAAGATTCAGTCACTCAATACACATGGATCGAAGGAGCCATTCCTCCGTATGGAGTATTTGGAATTCTCAGTTTTTTATCCCTCATTCTTGACTTCAAAAAATCTGTCACACAGCATTTTTATTTTCTAGATTTTTATCTATTATCTGTCATTTATTATCTGTATTTTTGCTTTGCAAAAATACGTTATACTTTTCATACTTTTCTTTTTCCAATTCTGAAAGTGGAAATTTCGGAATTTTATAGCTCCCATATTCAATCTGGAGATCAATCATGTCCGCGATTTTGACTGTATTTGAATATGCTCGAGGTGCATAAACAAAGAGCTCTTCCATCTCACGAGACGATCGAATGGAATAATCACCATTCAACAGTGTCATACGGTCTGGATCATCCAGAGCGCGCCCATCTGAAACTGCTGACATCATATCTTGCACATCAGCATCATCAGGAGCAATATAGTAGCTATTGTTCGTTGCAACATATTCATATCCGAATTTCTTCGAGAGTGCGAGGATCATCTCATTGATCTTCGGTTGCATCGGCTTATCAGGATGTTCTTCTAGTTCGAGAAAATAATGCTCTTTTCCAAAAATACGCTGATAGTATTCGATACGTTCACAGAGTACTTTCTCGTCCTTTCCTGTGATGATCATCTGTCCGATCTCCCCATACATAGAACCCGAGAGTGCGATAATATCACTTGAATACTTTTCCAGAAGTTCAAAATCAATCCTCGGACGACCATTGTAATAGCCCTCAAGTTGAGAGAGTGTCACAAGCTCGATCAAGTTTCTATAGCCTATATGATTCTTCGCGAGAAGGACAATCTCATAGAGTTCATTATCTTTTTCCCGATTCGCTCGTCACTTCTTCGAGAGGATGAATTCGACTCCGATAATGGGCTTTACTCCTTGCTCTCGACAGGCCTGATAGAATTCGAAAGC
>JAYTYQ010000096.1:0-7731 GCA_043742285.1 Candidatus Altimarinota bacterium | reverse complement strand
CCGAAAGATATACTCGAGCGTATTACAATAAATCTCGAAAAAAAAAGCACAGATAGAGAGAAAAATATGGTTTTTTATGTGGATATTTTTGGTTGTGAGAAGATCCAATGTTTTTTCCCAAAAAAAGAAAATCTGATGGATGATCGTGCTGATCACCTGAGAAATACCGAGAAAAACACACTCTATATCCCCACCACAGCGTCCGAAGATGCTTTTGAGTGTTATACCTTATCGACCTATGTATATGATGTTTTTCTCTCGAAAAAAGAACCAAAAAATCTTGGATTCTTTATTGATCAGAAGAGAAAAAAAGTATTCGAAGATAAGATTCCTCTTCTGACAGCGATTATCCGAGCACGCAATATTATCAATCTTCCTCCAACTGATTCAAATCCTAGCAATTTCGTTGAATATATTCAGTCTTTCAAATGGAAACATTTTTCCCTGAAGATTATGAATGCAGATGAACTCAAGAAGCTCGGTTGTAATCTCCTCCTTGCGGTCGGTGCTGGAAGTGATTATCCACCATATATGGTTATTCTTGAGAGGATTATCGATAAAAAACTCGATACCTATGCCCTTATTGGGAAGTGAGTGACATTCGATGCTGGGGGACTCCAAATCAAGCCAGATACCGCTATGCTCGATATGAAGTGTGATATGTCATGAGCCGCTGGAATGCTTGGAGTTGCTGAATACCTCGATACATATACATCACTTAATTGCAATATCATCATCGGCTTGGGCATCACGGAGAATGTGATCAATGGTAAAGCATTCAAGCCACTTGATATTTATAAGGCGTACAATGGTACCACAGTTGAGATTCATCATACTGATGCTGAGTGAAGATTGGTTCTTGCAGATGTCATGTCCTATATTGAAGATCTCTACAAGCCACAACATATCATCACGATGGCAACCCTCACATGAGCTTGTATCTACGCTCTTGGGCATGATATAGCGGGAATTATGGGAGATGATGAGATAGTTATAACATCTCTCCTTGCTTCTCGATCACCGTATGAGTCTCTTTGGAGGCTTCCCATGAATGAAAAACTCAAAAAATCTCTCAAAACAGATATTGCCGATCTGAAGAATGTAGCACGAAGTGAAAAAGCATGAGCTTCTGTTGGATGAGCATTTCTCACATATTTTCAAGGTAAGGCAAGCCTTACTCACCTCGATATCGCAGGACCTGCCTACCGAGAGACGACGTATGGTTATATGCCGAAATGAGCGACAGGTTGGTGAGTCAAAATCTTATCTGAATATATTCTCTCACTTTCCAAAAAATCCAAAAAATAACATGAATTTTTTCTCGATTCTTGCATCGATATTTATCGAAGATGATGCGTCCTGAGAGGTGATTCGTGAAGTTCCAAAAAATCTCACACTTCATTATCAGAATGATCTTTCCCATCTCTTTCTCGATGAGGTATGGGTAGCAAGTGAATATAAAGTATCCAAAAAATCAATCGAAAAATATAAATATCAATCAGATCGAGAATATCTCGATACACTAGTAGTATATTTTCAGGAAATATTTCAAAAAAATCCAGAAATAGCTATTCATCCAGAATCTTGGCGTATTGTTCCTGTCCCAATGCATTGGAGTCGCTATATGATTCGAGGATTTGACCATATGGAACTCATTGCTGAACGGCTCTCAAAAGATTTGAATATTGCGATACTCCAGCCTCTGAGAACTCGATATCGTCCGAGACAATCTCAGATGAAACGCTCATCTCGCCTTGCAAATAAGTCAAATGCCTTTACACTTCGAAATGGTTTTGCGCATATTCCTGAGAATATCATACTCATCGATGATGTGATATCATCATGATCAACAGCCAATGCTTGTGCTGAAGTACTGAAAAATGCATGAACAAAGAAAGTCATCGGCTGGTTTATAGCTTCTAATAACTAAGTATGTCAGAAAATATAGAAATCATTGGTGCACGCACACATAACCTCAAGAATATCACGGTCACCATACCCAAAAATACTCTCGTCGTCATGACAGGAGTGTCATGATCTGGAAAGTCTTCCCTTGCATTCGATACCCTCTACGCTGAGGGGCAGAAGCGTTACCTCGAGAGTCTCTCAACCTATGCTCGAATGATTGTCTCAGAGACTTCCAGTGAGACTCGTGTAGACGAGATTCGGGGACTCTCGCCAACTATTGCTATCAATCAAAAAACGGTCTCCAATAATCCTCGCTCTACCGTAGGAACGATCACTGAGATCTATGATTATTATAGACTTCTCTATACTACAATCGGAAAGGCATATTGTCCAAATCATCCCCACATCATCTTGAAGAAGCATACGATACGAGATATTGTCGATCAATTGGCGAAGTATGACGAAGGTGAGAAAATACATATTCTTATTCCATTCGAGCGAAATCGTGAATTTAAGACTCTTGCTGAAGTATCTCAGTATGTCGCAGATTCAGGGTTTGTGAGATTTCAGATCGAAGATTGTATATATTCTGTTGCCGATATATTCGACGGAGAACTCTATATGAGTAAATGATATATTGTGATTGATCGACTTATAATAAAGACAGATGATGATAAGAAGGATCTTTTTGAGACCAGATTCAAAGATTCTGTGAGTCTTGCCTTGGAAAAATGAGCAGGTATAATGAGCCTGTATTCCTTAAATGCTAAAAAAAGTATCGATTTCTATATGCATGCTTCCTGTCCTATTTGTGAATTTTCCATGGAGAATTTATCAATATCGAATTTTTCATTCAATTCACCCCATGGAGCTTGTCCTGATTGCCATGGTATCGGCAGTTCGACAACATTCCGAGAAGAAGATATTGTTAATCCGAGACTTTCTCTTGCAGAATGATCCCTTCTTCCTTGGTCAGCGCATCCTTATTATACGGCTGTTGTCGAAGTAGTGGCGAAGAAACATGAAATTGATCTCAATGTACCATTTGGAAACCTTACTAAGAAAGAAAGAGAAAAAATACTTTACGGAGTTCCAGGGATATTTTTGCTCGACTATGTGTCGAAGTTCGATGAAGGAAAAATCCATAAAGCGAAGTACGAATGACTTATACCTAATCTTGAACGTCGATATCGTGAATCTGATATGGCGAAGGATGCATTTTTCAAACGTATATCGACATTTGCAACTGAGCAGATATGTCGAAGCTGTAGTGGTTATAGACTCAAAAAAGAATATTTGTCCGTATTCGTATGAGGAAAAAATATTGGCGAACTTGCTTCTTTATCTGTCGATCTATCACGAGTATTTTTTGACGAGCTCTCCTTCACACGAGAAGAGACACAGATTGTTGAAGGTATACTCAAAAATATCACAGAACGACTCGAATTTCTTTCAGGAGTAGGACTTGATTATGTCACACTGTCACGACGAGCGAATACACTCTCTGGTTGAGAATCCCAGAGAATTCGTCTCGCAACACAGATTGGCACGAGGCTGGAAGGAATTATTTATGTACTTGATGAGCCTTCAATTGGACTCCACCCTCGTGACAATGAGATGCTCATCAAGAATCTCAAACGTCTTGCTTCCCTTGGTAACAGTGTGATCGTGGTGGAGCATGATGAAGATATCATGCACGAGAGTGGATATATTATTGATATTGGTCCCAAGGCAGGTACGCATGGTGGAGAAGTAATATTTACTGGTACATATGCTGACATCATCAAGGATAAAAAATCTGAGACGGGTATGTATCTCTCAGGAATGAAGCAAGTTACACGACAACACCTTGTTACCAAAAAATCAAAAGAATTTATCTCTATATTCTGAGCAGAAGAAAACAATCTCAAAAATATAAATGTGAGGATTCCGCTCGGATGCCTCACTGTAGTGACGGGCGTTTCTGGTTCGGGAAAATCATCTCTCATTATCGATATATTGTCGAACAAGATCATGAATTTTTTCCACGGGAGTGCTGTCACAATCGGGAAACATCGAACTATTGAATGACTGGAATATATCGACAAGGCTATCATCATCGATCAGTCACCCATATGAAAGACGCCACACTCTAATATTGCTACCTACACAGGTGTATTTACCTATATTCGAGAAGTATTCGCAGCTTCTCATGATGCTCAGAAACGAGGCTATTGACCTGGAAGATTTTCGTTCAATACCAAGGGTTGACGCTGTGAAGTCTGTGAAGGAACCGGTGTGAAGAAGATTGAGATGCATTTTCTTCCTGATGTCTATGTCGAGTGTGAGCCATGTAGGGGAAGTCGCTACAATCCTGAGACTCTCGATGTGAAGTTCAAGGGTAAAAACATCGCTGAAATCCTTGCTATGACAATCGATGATGCCTGTGAATTCTTCAAGGCATTTCCTCGGATTGCGCGTGTCCTCGATGTTCTCGAAGATGTTGGACTCGGCTATATCCAACTTGGACAATCAGCACCGACTCTCTCAGGAGGAGAAGCACAACGAATCAAACTCGCTTTTGATCTCGCCAAGAGATCGACAGGTAAGACGCTCTATATCCTTGATGAGCCAACCACAGGACTCCACTTTTCGGATGTTCAGAAACTTCTCGACATTCTCGACAGACTCGTGGAGAAGGGGAATAGTGTCGTCGTCATCGAACATAATCTCGATATCATTGCGAATGCTGATGCTATTATCGATATTGGCTCAGAGGGGGGTGATAAGTGAGGCTATCTTGTCTTCGCATGACCACGCGCGAAACTCCTTGACGTCGAGGAGTCACATACAGCGAAGGCATTGAGAAGGTATTTAGAAAATAGAAAAAAATAATTCTTACTATCACATATTATGAATGTGTCCGTAATATATCTTCATGTACGCTATTCGCTGCGAGGCACCCTTCTGCAGCCGACATAATTGTCTGGCGGAATTTGTTGCTATTGGTCGTGACATCTCCCGCTGCATAGAGGCCTTGCACGCTTGTCTCTTGGCGCTTGTCGACAATGAGGCATCCTTCAGAATCTTTATCAACATTGAGAGAGTCAATGATTTTTGTAAAAGGTGTTGATCCGATGGCGACGAAGACCCCATCGACAGGAAGAGTTTCTCAGGACTGGAGAAGGATATTTTTCACTCCCATGATATCACCGCGTACTTCAGCGACTTGCGTATTGTAGTGGAAAGTGATATTCTCTCGTTCATTTGCTTTATCGATCCAAATATTCTCCGCACGAGAGCGCTCGCCACGTACAAGGATATGAACATGGAGGCATAGGTCTGCGAGATAGAGTGCCTCCGTGATTGCAGTATTACCAGCTCAGACAACGGCAACAGTGAGTCACTTATAGAAGTTCCCATCACAAGTTGCACAATATGATACACCTTGACCATAGTATTCCATCTCGCCAGGAGCGCCGAGTTTCTTATATTCATTACCGGTGGCAAGGATAACACGCTTTGCTTCATAAATATTTCATTTCATTGTTTTTATCTCAAAATGATCTTCACCAATCATCGACACAATATCGACACGATCTTGGATGATAGTTGATCATGCAGCTTCAGCGTGTGATTGAAAATTCTTCATAATCTCTCCTCCAGGTGCGGAGAGTACCCCAGGCCAATTCTCGACACAATGAGATGTGGCAAGTGCACCTCAGGGAAGCTCCCCGATGATGATGTTCGAGAGTTTGTAACGGCTCGCGTACATACCAGCAGGAAGTCCAGCAGAACCAGCGCCGATGATAATAAGATCGTACATAATAGAGTTTTTACAGTTAATGAGAATAATTCTCATTATAGGGAAATATATAAATAAGCAAATATACTTGGCTCTTCCGCATATCGCTTCGGTAGCTATCTCGCTTGACAAATAGGAAAGTCTCAAAGTTTGAGATAGATCATAGTCATGAAATGATCGGTGTTTCTATAACCACGTGCTCTTCTCTTTATCGTTTGGATAACGGAGTTTAATGACTATGTCTAAATCCACCCCCTCTGGGGGGTGGATCCTCCCAGGTTCTACCACTGTAATCATTGAAAAGAAAAAAGGTTATGATATCCTAGACTTTGCAAAAAGACACTCAGGGTCATCATAACCTTTTTTCAAACATGACTACCACATATCAGGAATACTCCCATGGATCTCATGTCAGATGGGATTGTACCTACCACATCGTATTTTGTCCAAAGTTTCGCAAAAGAATCATCTATGGCAAATACAAGAAACATCTCGGAGAAATCATCACAGCACTTCTGAGAGAAATGAAGATAGAAAAACTTGAAGGTCACCTCATGCCCGATCACATTCATCTTTAACTGAGGATCCCACCATCCATGTCTGTTGCTCGAGTCATATGAACTCTCAATGGCAAATCAGCCATACGTCTCCACAACAAGTTTGCTACAAGACCAATAAGGACTACCAATAAATCTTTCTATTCCACAGGCTACTTCGTCAGAACTACAGGTCTCGATATAGATATGATCAACAACTATATCCGAAACCAAGAGGATGCAGATAAAGAACAAGACTGAGGTCAGCTCGATATAAACTTCTAAACTTACTTTCCAAACCTACTTCCAGATACATTCTCTTCCAGAAACCTCTACCTAACAATAAAGACGATATCTCTTCCACTTTACTTCCCCAGTCAAGACCCTTTTAGGGTCTTTTTGCTAAAACCACCCCCTTTGGGGGTGGTTAATTATTTCCATCTTGTGTTGTTTCTTCTTTCGAAGACAGGATGAGTATATCATATTTTTTGGGGAAATCAAATTTTTCTCCTACACCTTCGGCTTCGTCGTAATAATCTTCTCTTCGAAATAGGAAGAGAGGATCTGGATACCTACATGTTCTCATCCAGCGAAGAAGAGTCACGTACCAACGGAAGCATTGAGGAGGATATATTTCTCCTGTTCGGTGAGCTTGAATATATCCTGCAGGACATCGATAGATGCGGGAGACTGCTTGAGAAGGAGTTGTATTGAAGAGTTCGTGACTATGGCTTTTCCATACTGATTGGTCATGAAGTCTTCGACATCCTGTGTGATGGTTGTGACACCGAGTCCATACTTGCGTGCTCGCTTCACAAGGCCGAAAAGGAACTTCGCTGAATCTTCATACTGCATGATATTCCACGCTTCATCGACGACGAGGAGCCTCTTTTTCTCACTTGAACGGACCACATTCCAGACGTAGCTGAGGAGGATATACATAGCAATCGGTCTGAGGATCTCATCGAGATCTCGCACCGAGAAAACGACGAGTCCATCCTTGAGATTCACATTCGTGAGTTCTGAAAATACTCATGAGAAGATTCCCGAGACGTATTTATCCAGTCGGTCGACGAGTCATTTCGCTCCTTCCATGGTCTCGAGCACGGAAAGGAGATCTTTCATCAATGGGATTTCTTTCCCTTCGATATTGTCATCTTCCATTGTGATTCCTTTGAGCGAATAGGTCGTGATAAGTGCTTTCTCAAGAATTGCTTCTTCTCCAGGGGTGATCATGCCGAGCATAAGGTGCAAGAGTCCAATCATATTGACAATGGCGCCTCTTAAGAGATCTCATGAATGCGCATCAGTATCCTTGAGTGCTCGTGGAAGGTCGAACGGATTAATACGCTCATTGGAATTCAGATTGATGTTGAGGTAGGTTCCTCAGACGGTATCGACGAGTGCTTTGTACTCATTTTCCGGATCGAGGACGATGACGTCCGTCCCGAGCATGAGAGCACGGAGAATCTCGAGCTTGACGGCAAAAGACTTTCATCCTCC
>JAYTYQ010000095.1:0-5274 GCA_043742285.1 Candidatus Altimarinota bacterium | reverse complement strand
CAAGAAGGCATCACATTCCGAAAAATCCCTCGTGATATTCGCAATATTTAGTTTTTCACTTTTTGATTATGACTCAACATATCGCCCTCTTCGAACAAGCAGAGATCAGAAAGATGATCCATAATGATGAATGGTATTTTTCTATCGGAGATATCGTATCTGTGCTGACAGACTCAAGTGATGTGACTCAATATATCAAAAAAATGAGATCTCGTGATCTGGAACTCCAAAACAACTGGGGTACAATCTGTACCCCCCTTGAGATGATAGCAAAAGACGGGAAAAAACGGAAAATCCAAGCAACAAACACTGAATGAATCCTCCGTATCATCCAGTCTATCCCGTCACCCAAGGCAGAACCATTCAAGCAGTGGCTCGCCAAGGTCGGATACGAACGGATACAAGAGATAGAAGATCCAGAGCTTGCTATGAAGCGGATGCGAGGCATATATGAGGCAAAGGGATATCCGAAAGACTGGATCGATAAAAGAGAACGTGGCATAGCAGTACGACATACTCTCACCGATGAGTGGAAAGAGCGAGGAGTGAAAGAGTGACTCGAATATGGAATCCTCACAGACGAGATATATCGAGCAACATTTGGCATGTGAGCTCGTGAGTACAAGGAGTTCAAGTGAATCAAGCGAGAAAACCTCAGAGATCATATGAACGATCTCGAACTCATATTCACCATGCTCGGTGAAGCCTCCACGACCGAGATTCTCCAGACGGAGAATGTCGATGGATTCGAAGATGCACAGACCGCGAGTCGAAAGTGAGGAACGATAGCATGAGATGCTCGAAAGGCTCTCGAACAAGAAACACAGAAAAAGATCAGTACCAAAACCAACTATCTTCCTAAAAAACTCATATAATATGGAACTCAAAAATTATCAAAAACAAGTTATCTCAGAACTCGAAGAATTCCTCTCTATACTTGCTCGGATGCAAGATCCAGCGAGTGCCTTTGGTGAATACTGGAAGTGACGGAGTGTAGCACGTCCAGATACCTACAATGATCGTGTACCATGAGTGCCGTATGCTTCACTGAAGGTTCCTACTGGATGAGGAAAGACACTCCTCGCCGTCCACTCTATCGGGAAGCTCGTGGATCGTATTCCTGTAGGGAGTCCTCGTGTGGTACTCTGGTTCGTCCCTTGGGATACGATCCTCACTCAGACACTTCAGGCATTTCGAGATATAGATCATCCATATAGACGCAGACTCGATGAGATGCTCCATGGTCGGTTAAGTATCCATGACAAGGAATCAGTCCTCCTTGGTGCAGGATTCCATGCGTCGAGTGTCCTCGAAGAGACATCCGTGATAGTGCTCTCGATGCAGTCATTTCGTTCGAAGAATAAGGAGTGAAGAAAAGCGTATGAAGAGAATGGAAATCTCCAGTCTTTCTCAGGAAAATATGAGAGCGGTATGAGTATCGACTGAGCCGAAGAACTCTCACTCATACAGGTACTTCATAATCTGAATCCAGTGGTTGTCGTCGATGAGAGCCATCGAGCAGAATCAGATCTTTCCCGAGAGATGCTGATCAATCTCAATCCTCGATTCATCCTCGGACTCACGGCTACTCCTCAGAAGGATGCGAATATCATATCATTTGTCGATGCGATAGCACTCAAAAAAGAACAAATGGTGAAGCTTCCAGTGGTCGCCTATAATCTCCCGAGTCGAGATACAGTTATAGAAAAGGCAGTTAAACTACAGTATAGCCTAGAGGCGAAAGCGAAAGAACTCGAAGCTCTATCATGAAAGTATATCAGACCGATAGTGCTCTTCCAGGCGGAGTCAAGAACTAAAGAAGACTCAGTAAATTATGATCTCATAAAAGAAAAGCTCATACAAAAAGGCATACCAAGAGAGCAGATAGCTATAAAAGTTGCAGATAAGGATGAGATCAAAAATCATAATCTCCTCTCGAAAGATTGTCCTATCAGATTCATCATCACGGTCGATGCATTGAAGGAATGATGGGATTGTTCTTTTGCGTACATACTTGCATCACTTGCGAATCGTACGAGTGTCGTCAATGTCACACAGATTCTCGGTCGAGTTCTGAGACAACCATATGCTCGTACAACTTCAGATGCGAGACTCAATCTCTCATATGTACTCTCATCATCAGTAGATTTCCATAGTACGATAGATGAGATTATCCGAGGACTTGGCACGATAGGATTCTGAAAAGAAGATATAGCATTTGAGAATCTCGATACTCCTTATGAGAATGTGAATCCAGAGATGCAGAAGATGGCTATAGAATTTGGACAATCAGTTCCAACGCCTATTGATCCACATGAGAATGATAGTCCAGAGGATTTTAATACGAGTATTATTAACCTAGCGGAAGCAGAGGAGGATGAGACAATTCAACAAATCAATCAAGATGTATTGATGAAGGATAGGGAATTTATGAGTGAAGTCTCATCTTTTGGCGATTCTCAGATTTCTCGTGAACTGCGAGAGAAGGCCAATATCTATCGGATCAAATCATCATTTCTCGAAAAAGCGAAAGCACTCAAACTTCCACAATTTTTCCCAAAGAGTCATGCCAAGCTCGCACTCTTTGATTCGCCTATCCCCCTTCAGAGAGAAGAACTGACAAGCGGATTCACTCTCAAAACAGCCGATGCCAATATCACTCTCGAATGATGAGATACAGAAATGTACAAGATCGATATTTCTGCGGAAACGGGGTATATCGAATCAGGAAAGATCAGCCAAGACGCACAGAAACTGCTTCTAGATTATATAGATTCTCTTGCCTCAGAACACCAGCTCAGAGCGGTTGCAGATATTATCCGTAAAGAAGTAGGTCGTTGGGATGTCCTTTCGGATGATGAACTCACAGGATATATCGAGAGAGTACTTGGACAAGCAAAAGAAACTACTATAGAATATATCAAGAAGACTCCATATAGTGCGGCAGCTCAGATACGAAAAAAACTAGAAATCCTCGTCGATACTCATAGACAGATGAAGTTCGATGAACTCAGAAATAAGGAAAAGATAGAGCTCTCAGATTCGTGGAAATTCAAAAAAGAGATTATCCTTCCTCTGGTTTCATCAAGTATAGAGAAATCGCTCTATGAGAAAGAGTGAGATATGAATGGATATGAGCGAGCTGTTATCGAACAGATTGCAGGATTATCGAATGTAGAATTCTGGCATAGGAATGATGGACGGAATGGATTCTCTCTCAATGGCTGGATCAATCACTATCCAGATTTTATCGTAGTCACGAAATCCGGGAAAATACTCGCCATAGAAACAAAGTGAGGTGATAGAGATAATAGTGATTCGAAGGATAAGCTCAAGCTTGGGAAGATTTGGCAAAATCTCTCTGGAGGAAGATGTAAATATTTCATGATATTTCAAGAAAATCCTATACCTGAGTCACATATTCTCGCTGATGTTGTAGAGATTATCAGAGATTTGTAATTGAGACCAAAAAAGGCTTCCTTTTGGGGTACAGCCTTTTTGAGAATATTGAGTTCTGAATTGGAATATGTGTAGATGGTAACGCCACGGAGAATTGAACTCCGGTCTACGGGATGAAAACCCGTTGTCTTGACCACTGGACGATGGCGTCAAAGAGAAAGCTGAAGTGTTTGAGTCTTGGAATATTGGATATACCTATATACCAACAATCGAACACTCCAGCAAAATGAGAATCAAAATGGTCGGAAACGTGGGACTCGAACCCACAACCCCGTGCTCCCAAAGCACGTGCGCTAGCCAATTGCGCCAGTTTCCGAGATGATGGTGGGCGTACCTGGACTTGAACCAGGGACCTCGACATTATCAGTGTCGCGCTCTAACCAGCTGAGCTATACGCCCAAAAAAAGAAATGAGATTTTAGATTTTAGATTTTAGAAGAGGATAGTCTTCATCGTACTACATTCTGTATTCTAATTTCTTTGATGTTGTATATGGAGCGGGTGATGGGACTCGAACCCATAACAGTCTGCTTGGAAGGCAGAGACTCTAGCCATTGAGCTACACCCGCGGGAGAGATCGCAACGAAGCTCACGCATTCTATAAAAACACTCTCTCTTGTCAAAACTTTTTCGAAAAAAACTCTCATGACCAGTGAGAGTTTTTTGGATGGACTTTAAAGCTTGTTGTATGACCAGATTAGCGTGGCTGAGCCGGAACGGGAGATCCTTGAACTGGAGCTGTCTTGCCAGATGCACTATTCGAGATTTTCTGAAGACAATCGACACTCACGATACCAACAGAACCAGTACCAATCGTTACTGGAACAGGCTTGCTACATCCTTCACTATACTGAGCAGTGAGGGCCTGAGCGAGCTGAAGGATAGCGGTACCATAACCATTGTTGTAGCCATTCTTGAGCGTATCTCCTGAGAATGTTGCCATAGCTTGGTTCACGGCAGTATTGTATCCGTTCGTGTATCCTGCTTGCTGTGCTTCGGATAACTTCTTGCTCTCTATCATAGGATATCCTACGAAGTAGAGAAAAAAAAGTGAAGTAAAAAATACCCATGCAGCGATGAACGCTTTTCCAACGGAAAGATCCGATGAGAATGAACTTGAATTCATACAAGAAAGATAAAAATATAAATACCTGAGAGAGTATAGCGAAAAGGGCTTTCATTTCAAGAAAAGAGATCTTCCAGATTCTAAAAAATAATGCATTATCACAAAATACACCGCAAATTATCGGTGTATTGATAGGAATAATTCGACTATGGTGTTCCTGTATTTCCTGTTGAATATGACGCTGTGGTTGTATCTACTGGAGTAATCTGAAGTGTGTCAATAGGTGAGGACACAAAAAAACAGGAGTTGAAGTTGGCATTACTGAAGCTTGCGAAGTACCAGATGCACTTGCAGGATTAGCCGATATCAGAGATGGTGGAGTTGCATCATTGCCTCCATTCGTAGAAGAGCTTGGAGTTTGCGGATTGTGTGGAAGAGTGGTTCATGAAGTATCTGAAGCTTTCTCTGGGATGATATCAGTCTTAGTTGAAGCAGTTCTACTATTGGAATCAGTTGCTAGAGTTGTGATCTCTCGAGTAGTTCATGTGGAGAATTGAGCACCGAGAATCGCTCAGGTCTCTGGAGTCGTATTGGCTGATGGAGTGGTGATCTCTGGAATGGTAGGGATATGATCTACTGGTGGGATAACCCTCACTTCTCCTGAAATGGTTGGCTTTGGATTCTCTTGAATCACTGGGGCAATCACTGGTTTTGGATCACTTATTCGAGCATGTTCTCACGCGACACCAT
>JAYTYQ010000094.1:0-5059 GCA_043742285.1 Candidatus Altimarinota bacterium | reverse complement strand
GCTATATAGGGAAAAATCTCATCAATGAAGTCAAAAAATATATTGACAGTTTCTATTTTTCCCTATAATCACCGAGCTGCGCTCATGCAAGGACAGAGGCATAGTGCATAGTTTCATTTTTGGATTCTATACATCTGCCAATGTAGCTCAGCTGGTTAGAGCGCGGGACTCATAAGCCCGAGGTCGGCGGTTCAAGCCCGCCCATTGGCACCATATATCGCGGAGTAGAGCAGTGGTAGCTCGCAAGGCTCATAACCTTGAGGTCGTATGTTCGATTCATACCTCCGCAACCATACAAGTACCCATACATTGAGTATACAATGTGAAAAAAATGTGAAAAACTTTTTGCATTTCTGATTCATTCCTGTATACTCCGAAATACATGTCCTTTATTTTTTACTTTTCCCCTCTATGCGTATCGCTCTCCTCTCTGTTGCCCTTCTGACGCTTCTCTCAGCATGTAACGCCCCAAGTACTGGTACTACTCCGGCTCCAGTGAAGGTCATAGTGAATCCAACAGCAACTGTCGTAGAAGTTCCTACTCCTCCAACTCCAGTACCGACTCCAACTCCTATGCCAGTGCCTGCTCCAACAGGAACTAGTTCAATGATACGTGTTCCTGCACCAGCTCCTGCACCAGCTCCTGCACCATACACAAAATAATCGTCCGATGCATCCTGAAAAAATCCGCGTTTTTCGCGGATTTTTTATTTGTATTTTTGCGAGAATTTTGATAGAATGCAAGGAATTAATTATGATATTATGACAAGTTCGAATGTTCCACAATCATGAATCAATGGTCCAGGTGAGCATGTTGAGAATTTCTCACAAATGAAGCAGACATGAACGCTTGATGATTTGTTAACTTGATGTATTGAAGATATTGTCTCTGATGAAGATCCTTGAGCATTAATCGACTATGAAAAAGATACGGCGAGTTTTAATGTACAGATAAAATCATCCATGAGATCCCGCAAAGTAGATCCAACAGATGATGATAAAAAAAACAAAGTTGATTGGAGCCAAGTTCAAGGAAATGATATTGATGGAGTAGAAGCTTCTGCGATTGCAAAAAAAGTGCGACAAAGAACTAAATCTCTCATCGCTCTCCGCAATGAAGCCTTTATTCGTATCAAGGATATCTTTCCAAATATCAGAAATGTCGATGATTGGGAATCAAAGATACAAAAATGACTCCGAATGGAGCAATTATCATCTTTGAGAAAAATAGTCAAGGATCGATGAGTCATGAAAAGATTTCTGAATTTTACCCTGGGAGAGATTGGTAATGATATCCTGAAGCCTCGTGAAGTTGTTGACTTCAAACAAATTTTTCATGATTTGGATACACAAAATCCAAGCCCAACTCAGAGAAAGGAATTTGAAAAGATGTTTTCGGATTTCAAGAAATATCAAAGTGCCCCTGAACTTGAGACGCTCAGAGAGTTATTGTTTGTCTATCGTGGTGTATCAGGTGCCAGAAAAAAAGAAATACTCTCCGCCCTTGATGCTAATATTCCACTCTCTCTTGCAATCCAGACAAAAATTGTCAGTCATGAGCGTCTTGCTGACATTGCAACCTCAACGTTTGGCGCCCTCTACACAGATCTTGATACTCAGAATAGAGACAAGTTTCTTGAAGCTTTTTCTCATCCAGCGATGGAGGAAACCCCAATACTTCTTTCCATGAAAGATGTAAATGAAGAAAAACTCGGATGACTTTTTGAAACAAAAGATAAACTCAATGTACTGAGTGAGGGTATAATTTCTCGAATGAATATTGAACGAGGCTCAGTGGAACTTCCACAAAATGAATGAATTCTTGGAAAAGCAACAAAAATGTTCCCTAACGATACTCATCATAGTGCATTTATTCAATATATCGATCGAGTTTTACGAACTTTAGATCGATCGAAGAAGGCAATTGATGGAATGGAGAAATTTGTTCCTGGAAGTATTGTTCGTTTCGGAGATGCAGAGAACCCACAATATTTTCGTCTGAAGAAAATAGAAGATAATAATGGTCTCCCTCTCGACGTCAGGAACGGATTCGAAACAGGAGTTCTCGTCGAAACCTTGAATCAGAAGGATGGATATATTACTTCCATCGACTGTCATGAGCTTTCATACGAAGAACTCCATGCCTTTTTTTCGAACTATATAGGGAAAGTGAAGATTCTTAGTGATGAAGAATTCGAAAGAGACACGATTGTTCAAAAGAGTGATCAGGCAGGGATTGATGGTAAGCTTTTCGATGCTACAGAGCTCGATGATGTCCCTATTTCTCAAGCAAATGCTCTTGCAAAATTTGACCAAGTGGATAGTGAATGACGTACCTTTGGATTTGATTCAGGTACATACTTCACAGCATTAGAGGAAACAAAAGATGGAGGAAAAGCAGAAGTACAAGTTTTTAAAGTCGAATCCCTCGATGGAGACTATGTCCATATCAGTTCACCGTACTGAAATCGGGAAAAAGTTTCACTTGAACTTCTGTATCAACTTGGTAAGAATGGTCATCTCAAGCGCATCAATAAAGTGACGGATGATCAGTCATTTATTGCTCAACTTGCCAAGGATCATGGAATCGCTGAAAGTGCAACTATAGAGAATCATCAAATAACTCAGAAGGATACTGATCACGATGGGAAAGAAAAAAAAGTCGAAATTCGTGCTTTCGAAGATGATGATGGCGGACATATCCGTGTTGCAGGTATCGAGAATGGTATGGTACATTTTGGCGAATTCAGAGATGGGGCGACCGATGAGTGAGCAGAACAATATGCTGAAAGACATGGAACAAAAAAAGCATTCAAAGAGTACTACCAAGAACGATGGATGACGTATGGTGCATTTCTCGCGTACCTGAAGAGGAACAAGATGAAGGGTACGACGAAGGACATCATCCATCATGATGCCTATAGTAGCCTCGAACATGGTCATGACCACAGTCACATGGATGGCAATTTCTGGAGTCGACTTGGGAAAATGCAGAGTTTTTCCACGCTCAAGAAGGGTTTTGAGATGATCTATCATAGTATTGAACATACCCTCGAGAAATGATCGAAGCTTGATGCAGCACGATTCGCTATGGGAACTGCGAAATTCCTCCATCTTCCTGATGGGATTGAGGCACAACTCTATGCTGATATCGTCGATGGATCGAAAGAAATTGTGGAGAAAATCAAAAATAAGATTGCAAATCTCCCTGGACCTGCTGGTCGACTCAAGTGTATCCATATCGCTCATAATCCTGATGCTCGACCCGAAGAAGTCATGGCAGCTATACAGTTCATGGTGAGTGGATATGGTCATCTCTATGCGGAAGATATTCGTCAACATCAGTCCGTGGTTACGAAGCAGAACTTACGAACAAAGCCTCAAGGATATTATGCTTTCCTGGATGCATTTATCCATACAGCCCGACTTCCACCGAGGGAGGGGAAGTCCGCAATCATCTACTGGCGAGAAAAGGCATACGAGAAAATCAAACCCGAACTCGGAAGTGAGGGTGAACCTCCAGAAGAGTCTCTCCTCCATGCACTCTTCAAGAGTATTGATGGGAATCCTGAAGATTTCCCATACGCAGCGAGTGTCGTCAAGGCAATCGGAGGTCCTTGAGGATTCGAGAAGGATTGGAAATTCGAAGGATATAAAAATGCTGTTCAAAAAGGAAGAGATCAGACAACAATGGTCAATGCTCAATGACGTCTGAATAAAGCGATCGGATATCTCTCAACCCATGAATTCTATAAGGCAATGGGCGCGATGGAGAAGGTCGCCTGAAAAGTGAAGATTCCGAGCTATCAAGCACTTCCATTCGTATGGGCAGTTGGTGGATATACCAAGTATGTCAATCCAAATGCCATACAAGATCTCAAGAATTATGGAGAAAATGGACTCTCCTTTCATGCGTATTCTTTTCTTCGAAAAGAAACTGATAATACACTCTACCGTGATACCGTTCGTTTTGCCCTTATCGAACTCAAGAATCAAGGAAAAATCGGTCAAGAATCAGTGGATAAATTCAACAGTATATGTAAACGATTCGATCATGGTATTGAGTCTGCGGAAGATATAAAAAAGAATCATGAAAATAAGTCTGCACCATTCCAGATGATGCAATTCTGGCAAGATCATTGTGAAAAATGACTCCATGAGCTTCTCCAGAACAATAATGGATGGCTCACGAAAATGGCTCGAGAGAATGAAACCGTGCGGAAATACAGAGAACAATTTGACTCATCACATAAGACACAACTTCGAGATGCGAATATCCCTTGAGGAGAAACTGGGAAGGATTGGTATGATGAACATGGTCTCGGATACAATCTCATCATGCGTGATAGTGAAGACGGCCAGAATCTCCAGTCTCTCTACTCGAGTCTCAATAAGATCAAATTCACAACCACAAATCGATGAGGAAAACCTATGGAAGATAATACCCGAGAGAAGATATGGAATTATCTTGTGACAAAGGTCAAAGAAAATAAAGATCCCCAAGGATTTCTCGGAGATAGAGATCTCCAAAAGAGGCAATATCTCTTCTGGAGAAAGGAGATTCTCTGATTTTTCAATGCACAACTCAATGCAGGTGAAGTCAAGAGCAATGAGGATATCGAGCGAAATATTCATACTCCTCAATTCACCTATTTCAAGGATATGAGTGATATGGGTATCGATCCCCGTGCTGTATTTCGTCAGCATCTCATCGACGATAATTCAGAGTCTGATTACCAGGCATGGCTCAAGTGAGGATATGCATTCACCAAAAACTCTCATGATGTTATTGGTGCTGTTCGGTGAGAGGTGAGAAATAAAAGTGCCGATCATGATCCAGACTTCCACAGCGTTGTTTGAAAGCAAAAATGAGTACAATGGAAGGACCCTGATGCTCGACATGCTCCATGAGATCGTATTGAAGCAATACTAGATGATTCAGATTAGACCCCCACTCCCTTCACATGCCAGAGACGGTGCCCGATGCTAGAGTCTTTTCGTGGCATGATACCGATGAAGTCGATACGAATCTGATCTTCAGCAATATGATGTTTCATGA
>JAYTYQ010000093.1:0-6706 GCA_043742285.1 Candidatus Altimarinota bacterium | reverse complement strand
GTGGTGAGCAGATATTTCTGACGGTCTTCCTCCGTTTTTCCTTTGAGTGTGAATTTGAGCTCATACTGACTCAGATCCTTTCCTGTTCCATAGGATTCCACCATATCGTCAAGAAATTTTTCCTGATAACGAGAAGGGAGATCTCCATAGTCAATCGGTACAGTCGTGAGTACTCTGAGTGGATCGATGACTTCATCATTGTGCCAGACTCCAAAATGCAAATGTGCTCCGCTCGTCATCGGTCATGCCCCTGGAGTTCCTGGATTTCATCCACTCTTCGCGATCACTTGTCACTTGGTAACGAATTGGTATGGGAGAACATCCACTTCAGAGAGATGTCCATAGACCGTGATATACCCATCTGGATGACGCAGGGCAATATAGGAATACCCTCATTGGACAGGTGGAAGGATATAGTAGACATATCCATCGAGTGCTGCAATCACCTCACTCCCCTGATCGATCCCAATATCGATAGCATCATGTTGACTTCCGAGTGCAGCATAGTAGTCTGGGTCACGGAAGTATGTGGTGATGCGACTGGAGTTCACCGGCCATTGCATGATATTCGTCGTTCCTGTTGCGAGAGAGATATTTTTGAGTGCTCGTTCATTGCGATAGTATGAGAGCATCATGGAGCACTTCTGAACATCAAGTGCTGATTTCTTGACGACATTGCATCCATTTTTCTCAAGGACGACATCCAATGATGCATTATAGACCTTCGTTGCATCTTGCCAGGCAGTATCGATCGATACTTCTGCTTCATGTTGTGAATCGATATATTTTTGAAAAAGATTTTCTTGTCACTTGGTGATATCAATGATTTTTTGTCGTTCTCATTTTTGAATGAGAAGATTCGATTTCTGACGATCAAGTACAGTACTGAGGTCCTCAAGTTCAGAGACTTCTTGCTTGGTCTGGATAGTGATACGATAATAATTCCTAATGAGGGATTTGTATTCATCGACGAATTTTTGACCGAGTTCACTCACGAGGGACTTATAAGTGATATCTGATACAATTGCATCAGTAGTTTCAGATGAGAGTATGAGTCCCTGGAACATATCTATCTCATTATGAGCACTATAGATAAGGGAACTTTCTGTATGGATACTCGCGAGGTAGCTAAAAATAATAGAACGATTCTTGAAAATCTTTCTTTTGAGCTGAAGGGAGGTGATTTGATATTCTTGAATTCGACCTCGTTTGAGCATGATGGAATTTTCACTATTCCCAATGTCTTGCTCCGTTGTTATGACAGCATCATCTATGAGCTTCATAGCGCCCTCAAGAGAGTTCCGCTTCTCGGTTGCGAGATTTTTCTTGATTGTATACGTTTCCTGGATGGATGCCAGTTTGCGCTTGAGTCACTCGAGTCCGTTCATGCGGTATTCATTCTGGAGGAGTTCAGTCGAACCACTCCGACTGAATGGTATAGTTTCGAAGAGTATTTTATGCTCGACTTCCTTGAAATTCTCGAGAACACGAGCCGAATTACTCGGATTAATCGCCAGAACAAGTAGTGGTGAGAGTGTTGAGAGAATGAGAGTAGTGAGGAATATATTTTTGTACTGCATGACTCCATACTAGCACTTCAAGGAACAATATACAAAGATCTAACAAGAGAATGAGTAAGAATCGCTTGTCTATTGGACAAAATATTGAGTATAATAAGATCTCATGTCTCTCGAAATTCTTCGGTCTAATCTATGAGTTCGAACTTCGAGAAGAATATCTTTTTCTTTCTCATCCAATCTGATGATTGACGACAGAGGAGTTTTTCATCCGTGGGAAGCGCAAGGAATTTTTTAATACCCTCTTCGAGAAATATCGTATTCTGACTTCCCTTCACATAGACAATTGTCGCTCTATCTTTCTCTTCAAGAAGCACATTTTCAATCATAATTCCCATTTCTCGACTTGAGAGAGAGTGGTATGTTATATAGTTCTCTTGAAGTCAAGCCATGAGATATTGTTGCATGAGTGGTCAGACGAGAAAGAATCGAATATCATGGCGTGTACCTACATGCTCGGAGATATAATCAAAGAGAGATCTATGAATCTCTGCCTCGTGTTGACCGAGCTCTCGCATATCTCATAGGAGGAAGAGAATGCGGTGTGATGATCAGAATGGAAGGACAGAATCAATTCCTCGGCAGATGGATTCATATCCACCGTTATAACTCCCATCAATAATGACAGAACTTCCTTTTCCAGAGAGGATACTCGACCTACCAGCTTCGGGAAGAAAGCTATGCGAACATTCACCAATACGAGTGGGATCAATGCCGAGAATGAAGGCAATCCCGTAGACCGGAAGAACATTTTCGACCTGATAGGCTCAGAAAGCTGGTATAGTGATTACATAATTCGACTCCTTCACATGCACTTGTGCACTCACTCATTCGATCGACATATGCATGTGAGAAGCATCAATATCTGACATTCCCCCCATGCTATAGTAGAGCGTATCTCGATCGATATATTGCCTGAGTCAATCGTAAGCAATAAGTTTTTTGGCATTCCTTCAGAGCAGTAGTTTCGCATTGCGATAAGACTCAAGTGTTCAGAATTGTTCGAGGTGATTTGCAGTTATAGGTAAGATGACAGCAATATCAGGATGAGCAATAGAGAGGAGAAACTCCATTTCACCTGGATGATCGATTCCATATTCAAGGATGAGGTATTGCGGGTATGACCGAAAGAGTCGCGATATGGCAATCATAAAAACTCATATCCAGAGAAATGGATTCTTGCCTCCTGTACGTGCTCAGATGATCGAAAGAGGGAGTCCATATTCACCATTGTAGTGATATGGAGAGAACATGACAGCCGACTCACCAAATTCATGCACAAGAAAAGTGGCGATATGAGTCGTGACAGTCGTTTTGCCGACAGTTCCTGTAACTCATATAATGAAAGGCTTCTTGAACTGTATGATAGTCCTCGCAAAAAAACCGAGAAACGAGAGAAAGATATAATGCATAGAAAAAGTGAGATGAAATAGTAGTAAAAAAACAAGAGAAATCAAGGAAAAAGAATCGAAATGCTCGCAAACTTTCATTTGCATAAAAGCCAAACTTCTATACAATTTCTCTATATTCTTTCTCTATTTCTTATGGCACAAGTGACGCGAAATGATTTCACCTTCACGATTCTCGACGAGATTCAGTCCAAATATCCAGAACTCATCGATCTCGTGCTCGAAAGTGAATCCATAGACAACAATGAGAAACAATATTGGTTCGATATTATGCCTTCGATGACTGATGAACAGATCGATCGACTCTTCAATATTCTCATAACGGAACGTCGTCAACTCGAGGAACTCAATATCAAGTACCAGGAAGAGATTAAGACACTCAATGAGAAACACCTTATACAGTGGCAGAGTCTCCAGTCTCAGAAGGCCAAAGAAAAGGTACAAGCTGCAGAGAAGTACGACCGATCCAAAGAAGATGCAGATGATGCGCTTGGCATGCTCGGCACGCTCTAATGTTCTCTAGTATTTAATCCTCAGATATCTTCGTGACCTCTTCTTCTCCAACTTTTGACATCGTACGACATAGAGGGAATGAGCATGCGAATATTAGATCCCATGTGCTCCATCCCCTTCCGGAGATTACTATTATCTGTATCATTAGTGCTCCAAAAGAGAATGTAGTGAGTGTGCTCGAAGATCATCTCCTCGAATCAATATCATCGAGCAGCTGGAATGAGCGAGAAGAAGATGCTGACTTCACCTATGTGACCGAGCGATATAACCACTTTCTGAAAAATATTGCCCAAGAAGATCTCAAAGATACATGAGCTCTCTTTGCACTCATCTTCTGAGATACGTTGATGGTATCAAGCATTGGAACCATGTCTGCTCTTCTTCGAGAGAAACGCTGAGAAATCAGCACAATAGTCGAAAGTCGGAATGAGGATATTGAGTTCACTTCTGTCTCGAGCGGAAAGATCCCGTTATGAGCACAAATATTTCTCAGTTCTCACTCAATTGCTTGATTTCTCTGAGAAGATTTTTTCGATGAGTGTACTCACCTAGGAAGTGACATATTCGTGACGAGTGTTCTCTCTATATTCAAACGCGATCTCCATGAGAGTGTCGATCTCATACGAATAACACGGTGAGAAGAGAAAGAAAAAAATACCCGTATCTCCTCCTCCAGAAAACTCAATCACCAGATAGATATAGCGCGATGATACATGCTCCAGATGGGAGACGCATTCAGGTATAGTCGCCATCTACATGCACTCATAGAGAAGATTCGCCTCTTTGTTGGAGCGAGAAATACACAGATTCTCTTTGTATTTCTTTTCATCGGGGCTATTCTCTTTTTTTTATTGATTTCGATGTTGCTCGGAGCGCTCTTTCATATAGCCAATACTCCTCAAATAGATACCAAGAATCAGATTCTTGAAGCACAAACACTGATCGAAGAGAGTCAGAAGCTCACCTCCAATTCTGAAGCATTCAACAATAACATCCATAGAGCGGAAAATATCCTTTTCAAAATACGCGATCAGCAAGAATATATGAAGGATACTCAGGAGCTCCTCCAGCGAATAGAAGCGATGAAGAAGGAAATGTATGACGTACAAACAATTGACCTAAAAAAGCGAAAGAATATAATCAAATTTAATCCTACAGATATTTCTCCTCTCTCAGTATTTGAATATGGCAACAAGCTGAATCTTATCGGAAAAAATTCCTCCATACTCGGGTATATCCAGTGAAGTCCACTTCCGGCCATATCACCCTATCCACCATGAGAGGAAGTCATCAGCGCTGATCTCACAGAAGACGGGAATTTCTACTTTCTCACGAAGAATAAGCGCGTTCTCTCCACCAAGAGAAATGAAATCACCTATGCTAATGTCACTGGGCAAAATTCATGGGAAAATGCGAGTAAAATTAAAATATTCAACAACAATCTCTATCTCATAGATAGTCCTACATGACAGATCTACAAACATAAGCCTGGAATCAATGGTTTTTCCCAGAAAATACCAGTTCTCCCAACGACTCTCTCAGGCATACTTGATATTGGTATTGATGGAGGATTCTATATACTCACCGATGAGCCCAAGATATATCGAATGGTATGACGGGAGGGATTTACTCAGAGTGGTATTATTTTGAACAAGGTTCCCGGTGAATATTCACTCCATTCGAATGAGTCAGAGACACACATTATCGTACGACAAAATCTGAATTTTATCTATCTTCTTAATGGAAATCGTATATGGATGTTTGAACCAGATTCCCGCAGATTCCAGGACGTCCATTCATGGACCTATATTGCTCAACTCGAGATATCTACCGATGAGAATATGAGAAATATCAGTGTGCCTAGGGATGGACTGATCTATATCGTGACGAATCTCTGAGTGTATCCTATTTCATTTGAGTTCATTGATAAAAATATTATCCTCAAAAACTAAAAAATGTTTCGCAGTCAAGTCATCGTTCTCTACATACAGAGAATTCGCGACAATCGTACTCGCATCATTCTCTTCTCGAGAGAATATGGGAAGATCACTTGTTGGAGCAAGAAGCAGGTACTCGCAGATATAGGAAATATCGCGACAGTGTTGATCGAACGAGTATGAGGAGAGAATTATCTGAAATCTATCGATACTCTTTTTTCGCTCGAATCAATACTGCAAAGCTATGATGAAGTGACACTTTTTCTGGAGGTAATGAATTCACTCTATAAATTTCTTCCTGAATCGGGAGAGCATACATGAGTCTACGATGATATACGCGAGTGCATCAAGATCTGTCCATCACGACATTGTACCAATAAAGAAGGGAATACAACTTATCTATGAAATATCCAACTTTTCATACTTATACATATTCGAATACTCAAGAAACTCTGATTCCTCAATCAATGACTCTTTCATAGTTCTGATATACTCAGATATATATATGAACACATAGAAAAGAAATTAGTCCTTGAGATTGCTCAAGGGAGATCGCTTGAACAGACCCTCATTGATACTCTCAAAAATATCATTCTCCAGACGCATCATTCACTCAATTATTGAATATAACTATGTTCATTCTCTCTACTATAATTCTCTACTACATAATACTTTTTCTTCTTGGAACAGTTTTTGGAAGTTTCTCTACCGTACTCATCGAACGATGGAAGAGTGGTAAATCCTGAATCATGATGGGAAGAAGTGAGTGTCCAAAGTGTCATCATATTCTCTCAGTCAGAGAACTCTTCCCACTCTTTTCATACCTATTCCAGTGAGGAAAATGTCGCAATTGTAGATCTCATATCGACTTTTTCTACCCTATCGCTGAACTCACTCTTGGAATACTCTTCTCAATCATGTGATATGTGAGTATTACACTCTGAAATGAGCCAATATCTATTCAGACACTCATCTTTCTCATACTCTGATTCATCACATGAGTCTATATTCTCAATGATATTCGGTATATGGAAATTCCTGATCAGATAATGATCCCCTGAATAGTTGGATACAGTATACTTATCATACTCGGATATTATTTTCCGTATTTTCGAGATTTTCTCTTCGATTATGGAACGTATCATGACTATTGATCATTCATCTTGGACCATTTGTATGCCACACTCCTTATCTACTCATTCTTCTTCCTTCAGATACTCATTCCAGGAGGGATATATTTGCTGAGAAATGGAAGAAGTCGAGACTGTAT
>JAYTYQ010000092.1:0-1967 GCA_043742285.1 Candidatus Altimarinota bacterium | reverse complement strand
CCAACACTAGCAACGGTATTCATAACGATAAATTGTATTTTCTTTCCGAAAGTGTCATATTCACGTGGAATACTGTCAATAAATCATCAGAACCCTGGTATGAGATCTATGTTTTGAAATGCTCATTCAATTATTTGTTCACGTATTTGTCTGAACATATGAATCGTAATAAGTAATTATTTAATAATAGATAAAAAAATAATCTAGTCAAAAAGAGAATCAAGCCATCATTTCTTCATCGTTTTTCCTCACTCAGATTGGAGAAGGCCTTCATAGAGCTTTTTCTGATCATCCGTGAGCTTGCGCGGAATATGGATGATGAGATGGATGATGAGATTGCCCTTATGTCATTTTCTCTGGAGAGAGTGGAGTCATTCATTCTTGAACACTATTTCTGTATTATGTTGCGTTCCATTTTTGATAAGAAGGGTTTTCTTTCCCAGAATAGGAATATCGATGTTCTTCTCGGTTCAGAGCGTTGCCTCTGCTGGTGAGAGTGACACTTCAAAGTGAAGGTGCTCTCATTCTCGAGTGAATCCTGCCTCACGATCAGGAACCTCGAACCCAATATAGAGATCACCATTTCCATCATGTCCTGCATGTCATTCGTTGCGGATTTTGATGCTCATTCCATTCTCGATACCAGCAGGGACTTCGATATCGCGCTTGATAATTTTTTCCTCAGATCACTTGCCGTGACAAGTGCCACATTTCTCACTGATGACCGTTCCAGCTCATCAGCAATGAGGACAACTCACCGTCTGTTCCATCACACCAAAAACGGTTTGCATCTTTTGTCGAATGCGACCATTCCCATGACATTCAGTACAGGTCTTGATTTCAGTACCATTTTTTGCACCATTGCCACCACAACTTCCACATACGGTTTTGCGTTTGAATTCGACTAGACGACTCGTTCCACGAATAGCATCTTCGAGGGAGATCTTCACGCGTATTTCGATATCCTCACCGATATCTGCTCGCTTGCGACTACGGCCACTATTTCCACCGAAGAAAGACTCAAAAATATCCCCGAGATCGACATCGAATCATCACTGGAATCATCCAAATCCACCAAATCCTCAGCCTGCTCATTCGGCAGATCCATGTTGATCATAGTATGCTTTTTTCTGAGTATCAGAAAGAGTGCCATAGGCTTCGTTGATTTTCTTGAATTCAGCTTCCTTGGACTTGTCACCTGCGTGACGATCAGGATGATGTTCCATGGCTTTCTTGCGATAAGCCTTTTTGATTTCTTCGGGAGAAGCAGTGCGTTCTACTGAGAGGAGAGAATAGTATTCGTAGGACATAAGGGAGAGTTACAGTTACACAAAGAGAATACACAGTGGCCTCTCTTTCCAAAGATTCCCAATGTGCTTATATCTTGATCAGTGTTTCTAGAATTATACGTGTTTTGCTATTGCAGCTTCGAGAGTGGCAACATCCTGAACTCCGACGAATTTCTCGACGACTTGTCCATCCTTGAAGACGATAATCGTTGGGATAGACATGATACGAAATTGTGTCGGAACCTGAGCGTCATTATCGACATTATGCTTCATGATTTTGGCTTTTCCTTCGACTTTTGCTGAGAGCTCTTCGAGGCGAGGAAGCATTACCTGACATGGTCCACACCACTCCGCCCAGAAGTCGACGAGTGTGACACCGGTTGCGATATTCGCTGAGAATTCAGCATCTGTAGAAATGAGGAGTGACATAGAAATTCAATGAAAAAATAAAAATGAAAAATTAACAATTCGATAAGAAATGATAATTTATTGGGAGGAGTATATGGAATTCGCAAGGAATTGCAAGAATAATAGTGAGAATAGTTCTCATTAAGAGAAGTTTTTTCCTTCTATGATCATGATGCTATCATCGATATCAGTCTTTTCAAGTGTATAAGAAATATCATGCTTATGGAGCCAGAAATAGAGGTTCTCCATCTTATCGCGGAATTTCTCGAC
>JAYTYQ010000091.1:0-1702 GCA_043742285.1 Candidatus Altimarinota bacterium | reverse complement strand
ATTTTTTCTCATGATCCTCACACCCCTCGGACATACTGAGTTCCTCGTCGATATAGTGAATAGCGATGGGAGAAATATCCGTATTCTCGTGGATAGTTGGCTCTCTGACTATGCAGTAGGGGATCTCATGGAGCGGAGTGTGAAAGTGCGTCTCGATCCCGAGCGAGTGCAGAGTATCGATGCTATGTATATCTCCCATAGTCATACTGACCATTTCGATCCGTATACACTGATGGAGATATATCGAACAGCTTCACCGATACTTATCCTCCCATTCACCCTTCAATATTTGACACCCCTGATACGAGAATATCTCGGTGATATTGATATCGAAGTACTCTTTCCTTGAAAAGCATTCTCTCTCCATGGGATCGAGATTCGCGGGCATATTTTCCCTCAAAGTGCAATCACTAACGAAGATGATGTCATGATGCTCTCGATCGAGAATGGAGATGAACTTCTGTTTGCGGAGATTGATACCCTTCCTGAAGAAGATGACCTCGATACGCAGAAGGAGCTCTTTCGCATCCTCTCGAGAAAATCCTATGCGACGATTCTCTACATTGCGAGTCGCAATGAGCTCGCGGGACAGCTTCCAATTCTCGATCTCCTCCCCAAAAAGCGTCGAGCCTTTCGAGATGAGTATATTGCTGGTCGCAAGGAAGAGATGTATTTCTCCTACCAGAAGTGGGAATATGAAGAGTTCACGAATTTCCCGAATATCTATGAGATTCCCCACCTCGTTCGTGGATTCGTCGGTCAAGGCATGTGTTATCCGAAAGAACTCTCAAGCGATCTTTCTCGATTCCAGATATTCCCCCTCGAAGAGATTGCCTCGATGGAGTCAGATATTGCACGGGAATGTGGTTATGCTATTCCTCAGAAGGCACTCCTTCCATGACGACAGTATCGCATCGAGAATGCTATGATCGAGCCTTGACGCAAGGAATGTCCAATAGGTGAACTCATCATCGATCGTGGACATGGGAATATCGAAACTTCTGATATGCGAATCTATGCATCAGGACCACTCTCACCTCGTGAATCGATAGATCTCGATCGAGAAAAATCACGGATTCTTCATATTCTCAATACCCGATTCCTCCCGTATTGGTCTGCGAGTCCAGTCGCGAGTCTCAGAAGTGCATTGATCAAGAATCATGATGGGTGTTACCGTATCTGATTCACTCATATCAACTCACTCCTGCCGATTATTTTCGAATACTCTTTTGCCTCACTTCTATTTCATGAGGCTGAGCATCAAGAAAGTATGCAGTTCGATGAATCCTATTGGCTCGATGATATTCTCGACTTTCTCGATGGACGACAGGAACTCTACTCGAACTTCTGGCATCATCTCGATCCCAAGATGATCTATAGGCTCTGGATATGCCTTGGAGCGAACTTCTGCAACAATGATCTCGTGCTCGATAAATATAAACTACACTTTGAGAGAGCTCGGAATTGAGAGATGAGTGAGAATTTTTTTGAAGAGATGAAGAAAAGTTTGATATAAAAAGAAAAAACCCACCTTGGTCGTGCCTTTCAGCTTGAGACAGAGGGTGGGATTTTATTCAAATAAGCTCTTATTTGTAAAACTTAATGGCTCTTCCGCATTTCCCTTTGGTAGCTATCTCGCTTGACAAATAGGAAAGTCTCAAAGCTTGAGATAGATCATAGTCATGAAGTGATCGGTGTTTCT
>JAYTYQ010000090.1:0-7520 GCA_043742285.1 Candidatus Altimarinota bacterium | reverse complement strand
GATGATTCCTCACTTGATATAGAGTTGCTGGGCTGGGATATTCCATGCGCCAGAGGATATATATGATGTGATGGGATCAGTCGTATTGGGCTTCTCTCCCGAGTATATTGATCCCTCAGCATAGAGGAACGAATAGATACGACTCACATTCTTCGTGATGATGATATTCCCACCATTGCCAGCTGCATCCTTGAGAGCGATGAGTGCGCGAGGTTGGGTGGTGCTCGAGTCGCCTATAGTGACCTGATTGAGTATGATATCTCGACCTTCGACGACGATCGATCGCTCGCCTGCGGGCCAGATCCATCCGAATGAGGTATCATAGTCATAGGAGAGTCCCTTCTGATAGATGAAGTTGATACCAATACCCCCAGCGAGACTCGCAGATTGGATATTGCGTGAGGCAAGTGCCATATTCTTGCGGATCGTATTGAGGATCTCAGCTTGAGATATATTGCTGAAGACGTATCCGACATTCTGGTTCGTCATGTTGAATATGCGAGTTCCCGCGATATTTCCGATGATGGCAATCTTCCCGATGAAGTTGACACCGACTCCATCGAGCGTCACTCCCGTCTGATTCGTCGATCCAGAATCTATAGGAGAGCCTGCATAGGCATAGAGGGGTATATATCCGAGTGAGCTACTGTGTCCAAATCCTTGAATCATTCATTTGGACGGATCATAGAATACTCATGATCCCCCATCGATAAATGAACCTGAGAGTGCGATCCATCCTCCATTCTGAGACCAGGCATAGCCAGATGCAGGACAGACGATCGCTGTATCTCGAAAGACTGTATCAGGGCAGACGATACGTGCTCGCTCGACACTCCCCTCTTCATGATTGAGTCGGATCCATCCGATTTTATTCGTCCAGAAGACTCAGGAGAGATATCCATCGATATCGATAACCGCAGCATATCCACTATAGGAAGTCCCGATATCGAAAGTGACCTTTCCAGGGTGTCCAGCATTCCAGATATCATCGGGCATGAATGATCCCTTGACACGAAAATATTGACCCGCACCTATTGCCGTGAGAAACAGCAATCCGGATACTAGGAAAATGATGATCGCAAATAGAACTTTACGATTCATAAAAAATAGATACTATTTGTGAGTAAAGGCAGAAACACTCGTAATACTACACGAACTTCGCTCAAATATACAGAAAAGCTCGAGAAAATCACACAAAAAAACATTATCAAATTTTATTTTTTAGGTATTATATACTTTCGTATTGATTATGACTATTTTTGAGCTACATCTATTCGGTCTGACACTCGCTCCTACATGGTATTGACTCATGTATGCCATTGGATTTTTTCTTTGCTACGAATACGTGAAGCGGAAGGGATTTCTCAGACACGGGGACATGGATTCATTTCTTTTCTTTGTATTTCTCGGGGTGATACTCGGGGGGAGATTGGGTTATGTTATACTCTATAGCCTTCCATATTTCTCGAATCACCCGACAGAGGTACTCGAGATCTGGAAATGAGGAATGAGCTTCCATGGTGGAGCTATCGGTGTGATCATATCGATTTTTCTTTTTGCGATGAGGAAACGATACCGAGTATTCGATGTCTCTGATCCGCTCGTGACGATACTCCCGGTAGCACTCGGACTGGGTAGGATTGGGAATCTCATCAATCGAGAGCTCCTTGGATTTGCCCAATACTCATGACCATTGGCTATAGTGCAGAATGGTGTGAGTCACTTCCCCAGTCCGCTTCTAGAAGCATTTCTCGAAGGATTCGTACTTCTCACTATCATGCTCACTTGGAGAATATATGAGAAGAGGTCGGGACGAATACCCGGATATACCTCAGCCCTTTTTCTCTTGGGATATGGGATTTTTCGCATGATTGCTGAGTGTTTTCGTCTTCCTGATACCCATATCGGATACCTCTTCTGAACGCACTTCATCACACTCGGGATGATATATACGCTTCCTATGCTTGTAGGAAGTGTGATAGTATTTCTCTTCGCGAGACGGCAGCATAGGAGCCATCCATTCCCTGTCATCCTGTAAGGATCTTTGTATCCTGCATGAAATACTCCAGTAATGATACCTCATACATACCACTACCTCACCGTATGACGGGAAGATCCAGGCAAAAAATATCCGATTCCGGTAGCATTTTTGATGTTCACAAAAGTATTCCAATAGGAAAAAGCATGATTGATCTTCGTGAAGTGCGAACGCATGAGCCGCTCATACTCGATCACAAAGTCCCGAATATAGACAAAATATTCCTGCTTTTGCAATCTCGGAATATGCACCGAGAGCTCCATGAGGAAGAGAAAATCATTCTGCATCTTCCCATTGATTCCGAGAATATCATAGATGGAACGATATTCCTGGATCATCGCCTGGGTGTGAAGCTTGATGATATGATCGAATGCCTTCTCTTCAGCAACATATGGTCGCATCACTTCTATAAGTGCGGGGATCTTCCCTGTTTTTCCGAGAAAAAGCTCGATCAAGATCTGTTCTTGTGATTCTACATATTTCGAAAGAATGAGATATACCGTGATATATATGGTGAAGAGAATCAGGATGATAATGGAAAACATTGTCATAAATAGTAAGTGTGTGAAGGAGGGATCTAGGGTTGGGATGTACCGACCCCCCTGATCAATGGGGGTTTTGTTCTGGAGGCAGATACTTCAAAATGACAAAAAGAGAGGATGACAGGAATAGGGCAAGGGAGGATGACAAGGTTCCGAGCATTCGATATTACTTGTCTCCATACTATAGAGAGAATTCAGACATTTTCAAGAATGTTCTTGAAAAAAGCACAAGACTCTATATGCTAGAGAACATGAAGCGAAGCGATATCACCATCTCACTGATCACTTTTACGGTCGAGCTCATATGAATCACTGGACTCTTTTTTGTGAGTTATTTTCTGAGATCTATTACCGATGGAATCCCTTTTGTACAGCTAAGAATTCCCTCTATCAGCGAGAGTCAGTTTTTTCCATTTGTACTTTTCTGAGTGGTATTTTGGTGAGTGATTTTCTCCAACGCTGGGCTCTATACTTATACACCCGACAAGCCCATACTCGAGATGCTCAGAGAAGTCATACATAGGAGCTTTCTCTGGTTCATGACTTATATTGGATTTATCTATCTCTCGACGGGATTCCTCTTCGAACACGAGATTCCGAGACTCATCATCCTCTATGTCTGGTTCTTCTCGACGCTCTATTCGATCATCATACGTCTCACACTCATCTCGATCATGAATTCACTCTATGAGAATGGAACTCTGAGAAAGAAAAAAATTCTCGTCCTAGAATCCAATGAGAAAACACCGTATATACTCACTCCACATCCTTCAGTCGAATATGTTCATCTGAATGCAAGCGAATATGGTGAGATATTTTCTTCTATCCGTGAGAGAAAAATCGATGCCATCCTCTCGATGCTCGGAAAAAATGAGACAAAAAACACACTTGAGATCATCAAACTCTGTGAGATATATGGCATCAGTTATTCCTATCCGAAGATACTCCCTCATGTATATGAACTCCCGAAACATGATACCTTTATTGGATGAATTCCTGTCGTCGAAAGCATCTCCGTATCGATCACACACTGGGAGAGAATCGTGAAGCGCAGTGCCGATATCCTTATATCATTGTTTGGAATACTCATACTCTCGCCGATTTTCACTCTGATAGCTATCCTTATCAAGCTCGAAGATCCTTCTGGACCCATATTGTTCAAAAATCGTCGTGTCGGTATTGGGAAACGAGAATTTTTGCTCTACAAATTCCGCTATATGTACTGGAAATACAGCGTGAAGGATGCCTATGGAGTGAGTGAGAATGAAGACAGCGCTCTCCGCTTCGAAGAGTCCCTCAAGAAAGCAAATGATACTCGCACTGGACCCCTCTACAAGATCGCCGATGATCCTCGTCGGATGAAGATCGGGAAGATCCTTGAACGACTCTCGCTCGATGAACTTCCACAACTCTTCAATGTCTTTCGCGGCGATATGTCACTCATTGGTCCGCGGCCACACCAACCACGAGAAGTGCGAGAATATGATGAACACCACTACCAGGTCCTCACGATCAAGCCAGGAATCACGGGAATGGCACAGGTTTATGGTCGAGAATCGAACACCTTTGAGGACGAGATAGGCCTCGATACGTACTATATCGAACACTATTCTCCGATTCTCGATGTCCTCATATTTTTTCGAACCATTCTCGTCGTCATCCGAAGAGCCTTTTCAAAGAAATAATTTGCAAAAAGAGAGAAAATCATATAACTAGAAGGGGTACATGGTCATAGATTCGAATCCTCTCATTCCTAATTTCTCATCCCTACGTTCTAAAATCCTACTTTCACACTTTTCTCCTATGTCTGACTTTCCAAAACAATACAATCCCAAAGATTCTGAGAAGCTCATGCAAGATCTCTGGGAGACGAATACATGCTCTGAACCGAGAGAATCACGCACAGGAAATACCTACTATATTCCGATTCCACCTCCGAATGTCACAGGAAAACTCCATATTGGACATGCGCTCATGCTCTCACTCGAAGATATCATGGTGCGTTATCATCGTATGCTCTGAGATTCGACTCTCTGGATTCCATGAACCGATCATGCAGGGATATCTACACAGGCACGGGTAGAAGAAAGATTGAATAAACAATGAACTCCTCGAAAAAAAATCGGTCGGGAAAAATTCCTCGAAGCATGTCGAGAATGGGTCAGCGAGTATGGCGGACACATCCAGTGACAGGTTGCTCGTATGGGCGCATCGGTCGACTGGAGTCGGGAACGATACACCTTCGATGATCAGTCGAATGCTCTCGTGGAGAAGATTTTCATCGATCTCTACAACAAGTGACTCATATACCGTGGTGAGTATATGGTGAACTATTCTCCTGCGCTTGAATCTGTCATCTCTGATATTGAGGTGGAGCACAAGGAAATCGAAGAGAAAATGTATTATATCAACTATTTCGTCTCTGGAAGTGACAAGGAACTCCTCGTTGCCACGACTCGACCCGAGACACTTCTCGCAGATCAAGCCGTAGCCGTGCATCCGAAGGATAAACGATACAAGAAATTCATCGGACGTTCCGTCATACTCCCGATCGTCAATCGAGAGATTCCTATTATCGCAGATGAGATGGTCGATATGGAGTTCGGTACAGGAGTCGTGAAGATCACTCCTGCCCATGATCCTACTGACTTCGAGATGGCAAAACGCCACCACCTCAGAATAGATTACCAAGTGATCGATAAGAATGGACTGATGACTAAAGAGGCTTGAATATTTGCAGGGCTGAGAGCGAGTGATGAAGCAAGATCCAATATTGTTGAACTCCTCAGAAGCAAAGGGAATCTCGTCAAGATTGAACCATATACACATAAGGTTGGATTCTGTGAACGCAGTGGATGTCGTGTCGAATCAGTGATCTCGACACAATGGTTCGTCCGTGCATCTGTCATGGCTGAGAAAGTCATCGCTGGATACAAGAACAAAGATTTCGAAATCATTCCAGAACGATTCAACAAGATTTTCGAAGATTGGATTTTCAACCTTCGCGACTGGTGTATCTCTCGCCAGCTCTGGTGGGGACATCAGATTCCTGCATATTTCGATACGAATACGGGAGAGCTTCTTGGTGTGACTCAAGATCCAACAGAGATCTATCTCAGTCAGTGTAGAAGATATAATATCCTCCCAAATTGAGAGTTTCTCGATAGATTCAAAGCTTCTCAAAATGGAAGTAATTTGAATGAAGTCTGAGCACCACAGCGAGCCGTATCCCCTCATACGGCGAGTGAAGGAGCACAAGAATGAATGCAAAGAACGACATTTTCAGAAGCCTCAATGCGAAGGGATGATGATGTACTCGACACATGGTTCTCCAGTGCCCTCTGGCCCTTCTCTGTGCTGGACTGGGACTTCGAGAATCCAAGTGAACTCTTCGACAAATATTATCCCGCAAATGTCCTCGAAACGGGGCATGATATTCTCTTCTTCTGGGTGATTCGTATGTTTCTCATGGGATATGAATACACGGGGCAGACACCATTCAAAAAAATCTATCTTCACGGACTTGTACTCAATGGGGATGGGAAGAAGATGAGCAAAAGCGCTGGAACCGTGATCGATCCTCTTTCGATTATCGAAGAGTATTCAACCGATGCACTCAGGCTGGCTCTCACCCTCGGGAATACCCCAGGCAATAATCTCAACTTCTCAAAGCGTGATGTGGAAGAATACGGACTTTTTCTCAATAAACTCTGGAATATCGTGAGATTCTCATGGATGAATGTAGGCGATATCACAGAAACTCGTGCTCTTCTTGAGTCTCGTATCCAATCAGCATCAAAAGAATTGCTCCCCTATGAACGATGGATCCTCTCTCGGCTCTCGAGTACCATAGAGAATATGACGAGAGGAATGAATGAATATACATTCTCATCAAGTGGAACTGAACTTCTCTCATTTATTCGAGATGAGTTCGCTGACTTCGCGATCGAGGCATATAAGATCGAGAAAGATGTCTCTATCCTCGGCAAAGATGTCATGAAACTCTGTATTCTCGATATTCTCGCGTTGCTTCATCCCTATGCTCCGCACATCACCGAGATGCTCTATGGATATGTGACTGGTGGCACTATTCTCATGACGAGTACGTGGCCCAAGACGGAACTCGCGATTGAACGAGAGAGTGAATACCTCATGACGCTCGTCTTTGACATTGTCAGGACGATACGCAATATCCGTGCAGAATCCAAGATTCCACCATCTGAGCAAAGAGCCATTGTGATCGTCACTCCAGAAGGATATCATGAAGGACTCGAGTCGAATGCCCGTATCATCGCAGGACTCGGTCGCGGCAGTACGGTCGATATTGGAAAGAAACCAATCAAGTGAGCTGGATATGCATATGGAGTTGTCCATGGAATTGATATCTACGTTGATGCCCGTATCGATGCATCTAGAGGAGAAGAAGAGAAATCCCGACTGCTCGAGCAGATAGAGGAGAAAAAGTGATACCTCAGAACACTTTCTGCGAAACTCCAAAACAATGCCTTCATCGCGAATGCACCAGAGAAGATAGTACGAATCGAAATGGAGAAAAAACATCAAACAGAAACTGACCTCGCAAAACTCGAAGAGAAATATAGAGCTCTGGGGGGTGATTAGTTCATAACAATAACAATAATCAGTCTGTTTTTAGATCGATGACTGAGTCACTCTGAAATTGTAGTCGTCTTCTACGAACCGCCCCTTCATAGCAGAAAGACAGCGCATCACATTATTGTGCCAATTCGCATTGGATGATGCATAGATCGGTCCTGTATCATTGCCCCAACGAGAGAGATCGCTCACATGGTTGTACTGAAAAAGGTATTTATTATTGAAGGTTTTTGCCATCCAATCCAGTCCCTCAGTAGCATTTTCGAAAGCATAGGTACTTCCATCATCAGTATTTCCGATATTTCCGATATTGTATTGTGTCTTGA
>JAYTYQ010000089.1:0-3904 GCA_043742285.1 Candidatus Altimarinota bacterium | reverse complement strand
TGCTTGGTACTTGGCAGATCGGATGACAAGTGATGTTTCACAGCCATATGATTCATTGGTCTTTGCGATAATCTTCGTCGGTATACCTCACTTCGCAGTTGATTGCTTAGAACAAGAATGATTAATGGTCCGCAAGCATCTTCTTGAATGTCGCTATCTCTGCATTTTGTGTTGAGACTATATCTTTCGCCATCTTCACGATCTCAGGGCGTTGACTTACATCGAGAACTTCTTCTGCCATATGGATGGCTCCTTCGTGATGTTTGATCATATCTTCCATAAATGTATCATCCAGATCATGTGCTGAGAGTTTTGATAAGTCTCGCATCATCGGTGCCCACTCAGTTTTGATAACACTATTTGGATACCAGCTCTTGAGCCATCCATTGAGTGTAATAATTTCCTTTGATTGTCCATCGATAATCGCCTGTGCGATTTTCTTCAGATCTGTATTTTCTGTTTTTGCTATGATGATCTTTGCAGTATCCACCGCTTCCTGATGATGAGGGATCATATTGGCGATGAATTCTTCCTCAGAAGCAGCTCACATATGATGGTCCTCTTCTTGAGTGGTAGGAGATGTACTATGACTCATAGTAGCAGTCATTGGCTCTGTCTTTGTAGGAGTTGGAATAGGAGTGACTGGAATAGTTGTAGGGGTTGGAACTGCTGTAGTATGAGTGCAGCTTGCGAGAGCGAGAGACGAGAGGATGATGAGTCCGAGAATAAGAGGAGTTTTCATAAACAATATGAGTAAAAAAATAGGAATAAGAAGTTCTATGAGATGTGTGGAAATTATGGATCCATATGAGGAAAGTAGAATATAAAAGCTATTCGATGATATAGGTATTTGTATCTATTTTATGACTGAATCCCGCGCGGTAGTATCTGTAGAAAATACCAGGACGAAGGAGGAGTTCTATGAGAGTCGATACAAAGAGTCACCAGAATATCACGGTCGCAATCGGTGAGAGCATTTCTTTTCCTGCATCAGAGGCTCCGAGCACGAGTGGCAGGAGTCCGAGAATCGCTGAGAGTGCCGTCATCGAAACAGGGACAATGCGTTCGAGGGATCCCTTGAGAATAGTATTTTTATCAAATGGGAGTCACTCTTCGAGACAGAGATGCCTATAGTGGTCGATGAGCATGATACCATTTCGCGATACTATTCCCATGAGAGCGATGAATCCGACAAGATGAGCCGTAGACATGACTCCTCCAGTGAGCCATACTCCGATCATCCCTCCGAACCATCCAGTGATGATCCCGAGAAATATCTGAAGTACGAGTACTACGCTTCCGAAGTGCCAATAGAGGACTCCAAAGAGCGTGATAAGTACGCCGATAGATATGATCGTGAGGAGTCTGGATGACTCTTTCTGAGCCGCATAGAGTCCCTCATAGGATACTCGATATTCTTTTGGAATACTGAGGGTGGCAACCTTGGACTTGATATCATCGACGACGGATACGATAGAGCGATTCTCTGTATATCCTGAGATGACGATACGACGCTCGGAGTTCTCATGATTGATGATATTTCGAGCCTTCGAGAGGGATACATTGGCGACACTTCCGACGAATATACTCCTCTCAGGAGAGAGTGAAAGTGGGATACTTCTGATTGCTTCTACTCCATTGGTCCAGTTTCAGGGAAACTTGAGGATTACAGGATAGGAGTTCTGTCCGTCGATGACTCGTGCAACTTCTTTCCCTCAGATGCCTACATCGAGGATAGACTTCACTTCCGTATAGCTGATATTTTGTGAGATCAGAGTCGAAATATTGGGACTAATGTCGATACTTGGGACTTTTGTCTGCGGTTCAAGACTCACATTGAGTGTTCACTCGACGGTATTCGTGACTTCGAGTATCTCTTTTCCGATGCGTTCGAGCTCATCGAGATCAGGACCAAAAATCTTGATTACCAATGGAGCCCGGATTCCTGAGATAATCTCTTCGACTCGGTGAGTGATTGGCTGACCAATACCGATGACGGCGACTTTCTTGTATTCAGTGATGATGGTATTGATTTCTTTGTATATGCGATCCTTATCTTCGGTTGTGACTTCTCCGAGAAGGGCGACTTCGATCTCGGCATTATTGGACCCTTGAGCATGAGCATCCGCATCAGCTCGTCCGAGTATTGCTCCTGCTCGTCTGATTCACTTTATTTTGACGAGTTTTTCACTGAATTCTTTTGTTATACCGATCGTATAGTCGAGAGAGCTTCAGGGTTTTGTCGTTATCGAGATCGTATAGCTTGATTCATTGAACGCTGGGAGTCCCTCTTGTCCTGCCATCATATATCAGAAGATAGTAAACGGAATTGAGGCGAGCGCGATGAGAAGAGCGAGTTTCGGATTTCTGAGACTCCAGAGAATCGGTTTTTTTGCCAATGTCTTGAGTCTATGGGTGAACCATGTGTCCTCTTCGATATGTCCATGTCGGCTCTCGATCCATGATGGAAGGAGATAACTACAGATCACAGGAACCAGTGTTACCGCTGTCAGGAGAGACATGATCATCGAGATCATATATGCCATACCGATCGGAGCGAGGATTTTGCCATCGATACCTGGGAGCATAAGAAACGGTATAAATACGATGAGCTGGAGAACGGTCGCATAGACGACACTTCCTCTGACTTCTTTCGAGGCTTCATAGATGACCTTGAGTGGATGGATACGCTCATCCTCAGATAGGAGAGCATTGAGGCGAAGTCGTCTAAAAATATTCTCCATATCGACGATCGCATCATCTACGAGCTCTCCGATAGCGATCGTGAGTCATCCGAGTACCATGATATTGATACCGATTCCGAGTATATAAAATACTATTCCTGTTAGAATCAGAGTGATAGGTAACGACACCATCGTGATAAATGCTGTACGAGCATTCATGAGAAAGAGTACGACGATAATAGCGACGATAATAGCCGCATCTCGAAGAGCCTCTTCGACATTGGTGAGTCATTTTTCTATGAACCATGTTTGTCTGAAAATATCATCATGGAGTATCATTCATTTTGGGAGATCTTTTTGTATTTCAGTGAGCTTCTCGACGATTTTTGCAGAGAGATCGACGGTATTCACACTCGGGACTTTCGATATACGGATGATGACTCAGGGAGTTCCATCGATGAGAGCATCCCCTCGTCTCTGACTATTGAGCCCGACATCTACTGTTGCGACATCTCTGAGGACTCCTCCATCAGGGAGTGAGGTTGACCCGATTTTCTCTATAGTATTACTGATGGGTTTGAGATTGATCGGGAACTCAGAAGTTGCTGTGAGAGCGATCCCTGCTCATCCAGGATTCGTGATCTGTGAGAGTGATGATTCGAGGCTTCCCATCGTGATATGTCTCGTCGTGAGCTTCGCAGGATCGACGGAGATAGTATACTGAGGAGAGGAGCCTCCCATGATGAGGAGATTCGAGATACCAGGAACCGTCGAGAGAGACTGACGAAGGGTCGTCTCTGCATAGACTCGGAGATCTGACTGAGACATCTTGGTCCCACTACTCGTGAGACCGATCCACATGACTTCACCCATGAGAGCCGCTTCTGGAGCGACCGTCACATCAGCTCAGGCAGGGAGTTCGAGGGAGGCGATTTTTTCATAGACTTTTTGACGATTGATATTGATACTACTTCACCAGTCGAATTCGACATTGATAACTGAGAGTCACTGAGCTGAGCTCGATCTCACAGCATCGACACTGGCTATGGTTCTCATCGTTCGTTCGAGTGGGAGAGTGACGAGCTTCTCGACATCTTCTGATCCGAGTCACTCGATCCCGACAAATATGGTGACACGAGGACGGTTGAGATCTGGGAGGACATCTATCGGCAGTTTAGTCAGGCTATAGAGACCACCTATGGTCACGATGATATAGAGTA
>JAYTYQ010000088.1:0-5718 GCA_043742285.1 Candidatus Altimarinota bacterium | reverse complement strand
ATCCATTTTTCGATATTCGGATCTGCGTGAGCCAGTGCTGAGACTTCCTCTTGCGCCACTCCGTTGAAGCATGTGAGCGTCCCGCGGAGCTTGCCATTGACCTGGATGGCTATCGTCACCTCATCATCGACGAGCATCCACTCATCATACTCAGGCCAAGAAGCATGATAAATTGACTGTCATGCCGAACTTGTTTCGGCATCTTCTCATTTCTTTTGAGATCCTGAAACAAGTTCAGGATGACACAGAAACCACAATTCCTCTGCCATATGTGGAGCAAATGGATGCAGGAGGATGAGGAATTTTTCTCTCCACTCGCTCGCGAATTCTTCGTCAGTCGGGATGCCTTCATTCAGAAGGATCATGAGTGCTGAGATCGCCGTATTGAACTTGTAGTCGACGATGTCTTCTCCGACCTTCTTCACGGTCTTATGGAGGAGCTTCATAGCTTTCATGTCGTCTTTGCTACGATACGAAGAGACACGAACAGAAGACACAGACACATCGGAATTATTTTTATATTTTTCATTCGCGCGTGTGCTTGTCTCAGCGTATGCCGAATATACTCGATCGAGAAATCGACGAACTCAGACAATCGCATCAGGATTCCACGGAGCGGTATCGGTGAATGCACTCATACTCATCTCATAAAGTCTAAGGGTATCAGCACCGTATTCCCGCACGATATCATTCGGATTGATCACATTCTTGAGAGATTTACTCATCTTCGCTATGACCTGCTTGACTTCGAGATTGGTAGATTTCTCGAAATATTTCCCATCGCGCTCTTCTACGAGGTCGACGGCGACAAGTCCACCATCAGCACGTTCGTATGCGTAGGCAAGAATCATCCCAACATTTGTGAGTTTCTGAAATGGCTCTATCGTCGGAACCACTCCGATATCATAGAGGACCTTGTGCCAGAATCGTGCATACAGAAGATGAAGAACCGCATGCTCAGCACCGCCGACATACTCATCCACATTTTGCCAATACTCCATAGCCTCCTTCGAGGCAAGTGCATCCTGATTCTTATTATCCATATACCGCAGATAGTACCAGCAACTTCCTCACCATTGAGGCATTGTATTGGTCTCGCGTTTCCCACTGAGATTCTCTGCAAGCTTCACATTCACCCAGTCGGCTACATTCGCGAGAGGAGATTGTCCATCCCCTGCTGGTTCATATCGCTCGACTTCTGGAAGGGTCAAAGGAAGATGAGAATCGATGATAATCTTGGTATTGAGTCCATCGTAGATTTCTGAAAGAATTTCGTACTCATAACCATCGTTTGATTTTCCCCGAACTACTCATAAACTTTCTACCCCTCATTGCTTATTTATAAAAGCATCTCCTATTTCACATGCAGACATTACATTCGAATTACCATCATTACAAACTGGCAACTTCGCATAATTCTCATGACTGATATGTATGAGTGGTATGGGTTCGCCCCAATATCTCTGCCGGGAAAAAAGCCAATCACGGAGCTTGTAGTTCACCTTCTTCTGACCAAAACCTTCTGTTTCTGCTTTCTCAATAAAATATTCTTTCGCTTGAATTGGGGAAAAAGGACTATTATTTTGATTCCTTAAATTAGGTACAACAATATTTCCATTTGCTTCAGTATGAAGATAGAAATTCCATTTATTTAGCAAGTTATTAGACCTCACAAATTCAACAATTTTTTCAAGTGGTCACCCAAGACGATATCAGTTAAGCCTCTGAAATCATAACTCTTTGTGAGAAAAGCAATAAAGGTTATTTCTATCGTTTACAGTAGGGTTGATGGGGAATATTTCCTTTAAATTCTCATCTGTATCAAAATAAGATCCCGTATATGATCAGAGTGCTCAAATATCAATTACTTGCTTAACGTTTAAGTTATACTTCATAGCAAACTCAAAATCCCGCTCATCATGTGCTGGTACTGCCATAAGTGCTCCAGTTCCATAGCTTCAGAGGACAAAATCCCCGATCCAGAGTGGTACAGACTCCCCATTGTACGGATTCACGACATAAGAACCCGTGAATACTCCTGTCTTCTCTTTTCCATCATTTGTCCTATCTTGGTCTGACTTCCCTCTCACTCATTCGATATATTGCTGACACGTTTCTCGTTGTTCTACTGTGATGAATTCTGCGACCTTCGGATGATCTGGCGCAAGGACTGCATAGGTCATGCCATAGACCGTGTCTACACGAGTCGTATACACACGGATATGTGGGACAATATATTCGAGAAGTGTATCGAGGCGTGCATAACCATCTGTTGTCACAAAGTGTCCAGCATTATGGATCATCGTATACTTGACTCCTATACTCTCAAAATGCTTCTTCGCCTCGCTTGGGATGATCCACTGGTCATTTCCTGATAAGAAAATATGCCAATCTGCAACATTCTTTCGTATTTTCTCAGGGTTATAATTTTGCTTCATCGAAGCAGAGCCAATTTCCCATCCGGTTATCTCTCTACTCCAGTCGACATGATCGATAAGTCAATTGAAAATAGGTGCTACACAGATGAGTTTTCCGATTTTCTTGTCCAATCTTTCCACGAAATGCATCCCGAGAAATCCTCCCATCGAGTGGCCGACGATCACCGAACGTTCATCGAGTCTATTCTTATACTGCTCGAGAAATGCGAGTTGTCTCTCCAGATCCGGTGCGTTATTGCCTGGTAATTGCTCCATGATGACGTCGTATCCTACTTTCTCAAGTTCTGTTTTGAGATGAGACATCCAGTGCCAGATCGTACAATTTTCCGCATCATCCCAACCATGGAGGATGAGAGCAGTCGGTTTCTCTTTTTGTCTCATATATTCTCGATACTCTTGTGTCAATCTATCTGCAACATAGTAGGTCTTGACGAAATAATTCCCATTTGATTGTTCTCAGAGAATTATTTGAACAATAAAGTCCTTCAAAATAAAGTATCCAACCCCGTCATAAAACTGCACCATTGGAAGAGCATGGTATATTGTAGATAAAAGTTGTTTTCTTTTATAGAATTCTTTTGTTCCTTTAGTGGAGAAATGTTTAAAAATATGTTGAGCATTGAGAATAATGTTTTTATTGTCATTGAGGATGGTTACATCAATACCTCGTAAAATCTCTTCTTTTTTCTTGACTTTAACCATGTCTTGAAATATACTCTCTCCAAGTGAAGACCTTGCCGGGCAATTGAGTCCAACTCCTTTGGAGAGGCGGTCTTCATTTTTTAATAGAGAAGGTTTAGCCAAGCCATCGTGGCCACCTCCATTTATGGAGAGAGATACCCTTCCCCCCTTTTTTTCTCCACTTGTTGGAGATTTTTTCATGTCTTTCAAGAGACGGAACTCGCATCCTTCGCTCTTCCCGATCCAGTTACGCTGCATCTCTTTGATTCATTCTGGCCAATCGAGATCATCAATATCGGAGAGGAGTCTCTCAGCATACTTCGTGATAGCGAGTACCCACTGACGTATCCGACGCTTCTCGACGCGAGTTCCACATCGATCACAGGTAGTATCAGCGAGAACTTCTTCGTTCGCGAGTCCAGTCTTGCAACTCGGACAATAGTTGATCGGGAGATCCTGCTCATAGGCAAGTCCTCGACGAAAGAGCTCGAGAAAAATCCACTGTGTCCACTGATAGTATCCTGGATCTGTCGTATCCACTGAACGATCCCAATCATAGGAGAATCCGAGATTCTTCATCTGCTCAGTGAAGGTTGCAATATTCTCAGCCGTCGTGACCCGAGGATGTGTTCCTGTTTTGATCGCATAGTTCTCAGCAGGCAGTCCGAATGCATCCCATCCCATCGGATGGAGGACATTGTATCCCTTCGCATGATAGTAACGCGAGATGATATCCGTCGCGGTATATCCCTTCGGATGTCCGACATGGAGTCCTGCACCAGATGGATATGGGAACATATCGAGGATATACTTCTTTGGCTTCGCTCGAGAAGATATACCTACAGAAGACAATCACGCATTGGAATTTCTTTCTGTATCAGAATCAGTTATCTGATTCTTTTGTGTATCTGTTTGTGTATCTGTCTTCTTAGGATTTTCTGTTTTGAATATCTGATTTTCCTCCCAGAATTTCTGCCACTTCTGTTCGAGGGATTGATGATCGTATGCCATAGTGAATGATAAATAGTGAATAGTGGCAGTCAACGGTAGCAACCGTACCTGTACAATGCCCTCACTATAGAGAAATCTCTCGAAAAAACAATAAAAAATCTCCCCGTATTAGGGAGATTTTTGAGAATGAAGTGATTAGACGAGTGAGCCAATCACGAGAGTCACAAGAGTATATGCAAGCCACATGACGACGATACCGATCACTACTTGGATGATGGTCGTACGTCCCTTCTTGACCTTATCTTCGTCTCCACCTGCCGTCAGGATCTGGAATCCAGCCCATATGACGTAGAGAACCGCGATGATCGTGACAAATCCGAGGAATTTGGCGATGAGATTCATTACTCAGTCAGTACCTGCACCTTTAGCACCTGCGAGCTTGGAGCCATCACCTTGAGAATCAAAAAGTGCTGCAAAACTCTGAGTCACCGCAAGCATAGAAGCGAGACTCGCATAACCGATTTTCTGTAGAGAAGTCATATAAGAATAATGAAGAAATAATGAATGACAGGGGCATGATAGCAAATGTTCTTCTTTTTGTCAAAAAAAAACACCCTTTCGACCAAAAGAGTGAGTTTTATTAAAGCTTGAACCAAAAAAGAGGAAAAATGAGTCCGACCAGACTCACTCTTTTTCAGATTTTAGAGCGCGACTGCCGATTCATCGAGCACCTTCGGTGCTGGAGCATCAACTACAGATGGGGCTGTGGCTGCAAGTGCTGGACGTTTGAGTTCGAGAACATAGGGAAGGAGCGCCATGTAGCGAGCACGCTTGATCGCTTGTGCGAGCTTCTTCTGGTTGGAGAGGGAGACTCCGCTATAGTATCGTGGAATGATACGATTGAACTTCGTGAGATACTTCTTGAGGAAGACTGTATCTTTGTAGTCAATCTCTGTGATCCCTTCAGCATCGATAGGACACTGTTTCTTTTTGGAATTTGTCATAAGAATGATTGAGTTAAAAGTTAAAAGTTAAAAGTTAAAAGTTATCGACATAAGACGATAGCTCGAAAACTCTGAACTTATTATATTTTTGTATTTTCTTGTTGGGAATAGAATCTTATAATTACCATTACATTCTACTATCTAGGACTATTTTTCTTTCTAGAACTTTCCACCTTCGAGGTCAGAGAAGTCATCGAATTCGACAGCATCTGGAGCATCAGGTTCAGTGAAGTCTTCTCTCTTCGAGAGGAAGATAAGTTGTCCGACGACCACCTCAGTCTTGTGGAGCTTGGTGCCATCATCTTTATCGATGATGCGCGTCTTGAGTCGACCTTCGATATAGACGAGCTTGCCCTTGACGAGGAATTGCTCAGTCCTCTCGGCGAGTGGACCCCAGACGACACAATTGGTATATTCAGCTTCAGAAAGTGGTTCCCCAGTTGGTCACTTGTAGTAACGATTGGTTGCGACCGTGAATGTTGCAATTTTTTTGTCTCCGGTAGTAGTCTTTACGAAGGGATCCTTCGTGACATTTCCGATCAGGATAACCTTATTGATGGTTCTCATAGAGAAGAAAATAAAGAGAAATAAAGTGACTTCCGCACCCTCCAAGATCTCTCAAAAACGAGAAGTTTTTCAGAGAT
>JAYTYQ010000087.1:0-4616 GCA_043742285.1 Candidatus Altimarinota bacterium | reverse complement strand
CGAGACCGGGTCACAGGATCCCACCATGAGTACATATCCGTCAATATAGGATTGCGAGATCGCCATATATCATGCCATCCCTCTTGGACTCGTCCATCGAGCCAAGAACGCTCAAGTGGATGGAATCCAATTTTTCCATCATTCTCCTTCGGACGGGCGAGATCGATCGTATGATGCGCACAATTGATATCTCCTCACCATATGACACTTGCACCTGTATTTCTGAGTGTATCTATATAGACAGCGAATTTCGAATAAAATACAAGCTTATCTTGCCATGCCTGTTCACTCTTTCCCCCATTCGGAAAATAGATACCAAAAAAGTGAATTATTCACTCTTTCTGTCATTGCGAGGAGCGAAGCAATCCATGCCCTGATTCAATAGTATGAATTGTTTCATTGTTTTCGCTGATGGGAGACTTTGGCGTCAGTTGTACATGTGCTACTCTTCATTCATTGGCAGTGGGGTCTTCTGGAAAAGAATCGAGAAATTCGACATCAAAATCTTCATAGACTCGAGTATGCACCCATGCGCCAGTACCAGAATATCCAGGCTTCTCTGCAGGATTATAGTGGGCAATATAGGGAGCAGGATGATTGAGAGACTCAGAGAATTTGTCTGGAGTTCCCTTGATCTCCTGGAGCAATAGTATATCTGGATCATAGTCTCTCACGAGATTTTGGATTTCTCACTTTTTCTCGACCGCACGGATGCCATTCACATTCCAAGAAATAATACGCATAGGAGGTAGGAGGTAGGAGGTAGGAGGTAGGAGGAGCATATGGAAAATGGGGAGAAAAACAAGATATCTGTCATTTCGAATCAATACGTTAATACAAGTCAAAAGGTATACCATTTGGAAATGCAAAAAACTTGCAAAAAAAAAAAAAACGATACTCTTATTTAGACATGTATTCATAACTTTCTCCATATATGGATTTTTCTTCTTCTGCTTCACCTGCAACACTTATTTTTAGCATCAAACCTACTAAGAAAAACTCGTTTCTCATAGTGAAAAGTTTTTGAAAAATGATTTGACCTTTTTTTCTTATAGGATTTGTTTTGGGTGGACCGTTCATCACTCTCATGATGAAAAGTCTGGATGATGATAGTTCGGTAGGAGTAGTATTTATTGGCGGAATTCTCCTTTTTTTTATTATTTGGATTTTTAGCTTCATACTTACTCGTATCCAGCTAAATAATATAGACTATACATTCTATGATTCCAAGCTAGAGTATACTGATGGGTTTCTTATCAAAAGCAAGAAAAGTATTCCCTATTCAAAAATTACCAATACGGAACAAGGACAACGAATTACTGAAAGGATATTTTCACTCGGACATATATTTATCGATACCGCTTCTTCTGGTGGGGCTGCTCAGATTGCATTTAGTGGAAATGGATGACACACACTAGCAATGAAATATCTCGATAATAGCGAGGAAACTTATGAAAAAATAAATCACCTTATACAGCAGTCTCCAAAGTAATAAAATTTCTAGTTTAAGTTTACCGATCTTGTATTACCCGCTCATATAGGTGGGTAATTTTATTGATGCGGGATGCTTTTTATGAATTCTTCTCTGCTCCTCTCTACCACTTCATCCGTCTCGAGATATTCTCGAGTAGTAGCTCTTTCCGTGAGAAGAGAGATGGCGATACGACGCTCGATGAAGTAGATGAGGAGTTCTCTGAATTCTGGAATATATCGAATCTGTGAATAGAAGTTGTAGATCGGAAGATATGGGATCTTGAGCTCACTTCCGACTTGTCGCCATGACTTCTTCTGGAAGACATGCAGAAGTATTCCCTTCATGAGAATCATCGCTGAGAACTTCTTCGGAGCAAAATCCACCACTCGACAAAATCGCTCCAATCGATTGTAGTCACGAGTCTCGAGAAGATGAAAGCGTATGAGCCACACGAAGAAGAAGGTAAGAGTTCAAAGTTAAAGGAAGGGTATAGGAAATACGAGGAAAGGCAAATATTTCTATCATTCGAGGATAGCAAAATCGGAATATGCTCAAAAATTTGACAAGAAGAAGAAGAAGAAGTAAAATCTACTTGCAGTCGAAGTATGGCTGAGGGTTATTTTTCAACAACTCCTCAACCAGCGAGGCTGTGTTGGGGGAACAGGAGATACAAATGAAAGCAGCAACCGTTCTGATAGCCGTCACCCTCCTCTTGACAGGATGTGGACAAGAACAAGTCTTTCACACAAGTGGTAACACTTGTGTGAAATTCACCACGACAATGACCCCGGGAGGCACTATCTCAACTATCCTTCTAGGGTGGTTGCCACTCTCTGGCTGGGTCACGCCAAACTTCGTATTCACGACTGTGAAGGAAGTCACCTGTCCGACTCTGGGACTCCCGTAGCATCCCAACTCACAAAGTACCCGCACACAGATGCGGGGCTTTGCTTTTTTGATTTCCTCTCACATTTCGGTACAATCACTCTGCTCCTGGCTTCCAGGAGGAGCAAGGAGGTTTAATTATTAACCTTTTCCGAATATGAGATTCTTCCATAGAATCTTCCTCTGGAAGCGATGCTGGGAGATCGAGTTATCGATTCTCCGAAAGCGTTTCGTGAAACGAAGAAGATAATTCTCGTTGGTCACGATACAGAAAAATCCCCATTCTAGTGGGGATTTTTCAAAGGAGGTTTAATACTTTTCCGAAGTATTCCTCTTTCGAGGTCGAGTTGAGTATATCATATTTTTCTTGAAATCAAATTTTTTATTCCACTGTTGTTATTCCACCGTCACACTCTTCGCGAGATTCTGCGGCTTATCGACATCTCGACCGAGCGTCTTCGCGATACCGACTGCCATGAGCCAGAGTGGGATCAGCGGAAGAAATGGTGAGAGGAGTGGATGCGAGGTTGGTACTTCGATCACATCATCATAGAGATCTCCTCGATTTTCTTCTCAAGTAGTGATGACTCCGAGAACCGTTCCATTGCGGGCCTTGATCTCCTTGATATTAGAGTTCGTTTTATCACGCAGAACTCACTGGAGATTGAGTACGATTGCTGGCATTTCTGGGCAGATGAGCGCGAGCGGACCATGCTTGAGTTCCCCACTCGAATAACACTCTGCATGGAGATAGGTGAGTTCTTTGAGTTTCAGAGAACATTCTGCTGCCGTACCGTAGAGGAGATTGCGTCCGAGAAAGAAAAAGTTCTGATATTTCGAGTATTTCTCTATGATAGGATTGAGCTTCTTCGCATTCTGGAGTTGTTCTTCGAATTTGAGAGGCATCTCCTTCATCTGTCGGATAATCTCGCGAACATCCTTCACCTGAAGGTCCCGCTTCTGACCGAGTGAGAGTGCCATGAGGATGAGCACCGCGAGTTGCCCGATGATATTCTTGGTGGAAGCAACACCAACTTCTATTCCTGAATGTGTATAGAGACCCATATCACATGCTCGAGCAATCGTAGAACCCACGACATTCACGATACCGAAGGTGAGGCATCATTTCTCCTTCACCATCTTGAGACTCTCGCGGACATCAGCCGTCTCACCTGATTGTGACATGAAGATATAGAGGGTCTGCTTCGATGGGAGAAATGTATCATAGAGAAACTCGCTACTGATACGCACATCACAGGGAAGATGAGAGAGTTCCTTGAACCAACTCGCACCCACGATTCAAGCAAAATAGCTCGAGCCTGATGCGATGATCTCGATGCGATCGATCTCATGATCAGAAAGAGACTCAAGGGTCTCATTCGTAATAGTTTCTGTATCAAAATTGATTCGTCACTTCAGAGCATTCATGAAGACACTCGGGATCTCATGAATCTCTTTCTCGGTATAGGTGCTAAATTCTCCCATATGCGATGACTGAAGATCTGATGTAATCTTCTCACGATCTCGCTCGATCTCCTCACCCCGTGCAAATATCGAATACTTCCCTCCCTCGATGCGGATGATCTCATGATCTTCGAGCGTGACGAACTCACTTGCCACTCGAGAGACCGCATTGATATCACTCGAGAGAAATGTTCCCTGCTCGCCAACCCCGACGATCATGGGACTTCCGAGCTTGGCTCAGAGAATCGTGTTCGGATCTTCTCGATCGATCACGACGAGTGCATAGGCTCCCACGAGACGTCCGAGGACTCGCTCAAATGTCGAGAGGAGATCATCTGTATACATATCCTCCAGGAGTTTCGCGACTACTTCGGTGTCTGTCTCACTATAGAACATGTAACCCTTATTCATGAGCTCTTTTCTGAGCTCATGATAGTTCTCGATGATGCCATTGTGCACCACGAAGAATCGCATATCACTCGAATAGTGTGGGTGTGAATTGTTCTCTGTCACTCCTCCGTGTGTTGCCCAGCGAGTATGTGCGATTCCCGTGATATATGGATCATCCTTTTTTGTATTTTTCTCGACCTTGGTAGCGAGATTCGAGACCTTTCCGACGGCCTTCTCGAGAAATATTTCTCCTGAAGCAGAGAGGGCGACGAGTCCAGCAGAATCATATCCTCGATATTCGAGATTGCGGAGTCATTCGATAAGGAGTGGAATAGGATTCTCTCGACCATTGTAGGCAAATATTCAGCACATAGTTGTGAATAATTATAGAAGTAGAGTGGAG
>JAYTYQ010000086.1:0-1026 GCA_043742285.1 Candidatus Altimarinota bacterium | reverse complement strand
GAATCCACCATTCATGACACCGAAATGAGGGATTCAGCCGCACGATAAATTCGCTATCCGTGCCAATCGTACCGAAGTCCTCTTCACTGACTATATCGCCGAGCACCTGAAGCTCGCAGGTCGAGCGGGTATCATCGTCCCCGAAGGGATCATATTCCAGTCGTTGAATGCGTATAAATCTCTCCGCAAGATGCTCGTCGAGAGTGGATATCTCTGGGCGGTGGCATCACTCCCTGCATGATGCTTCAATCCCTACAGTGGAGTGAAGACCTCTATCCTCTTCCTCGATCGAGAGCGAGCCAAGAACAATAGTGATATCCTCTTCGTGAAGATATCAGCAGATGGATATGATCTCGGTGCTCAGCGAAGAGAAATAGCGAAGAACGATCTCCCAAAAGCTCTCGAGATCCTCAATGCATACAAAGAAAATCCAAATCTCTTAGACAGTCATCCTGAGCTTGTCTCAGGATCTAGTATTGCTCATCTCGTACCAAAGTCCAAACTCGCAGAAAGTGGAGACTACAATCTCAGTGGAGATAGATATATCGCGAGTACATCGCCAATGAGTACAGAATATGAAATGGTTGAAGTTAGAAATTTAGTTGAAACTATAAGTCCAAGTAAAAAAATCCAAAAAACAGATTTTCTTAATAACTGACTCATACCAATTATTGATCAATCGCAAGAATTTATCTCATGATATACTAATGATTTAGATGCTAGAATAATTACTACAAAACCTTTAGTAATTTTTGGTGATCATACTTGTGCAATCAAATATATTGATTTTCCCTTTGCTCAGTGAGCTGACGGAATAAAGATACTTGAAACAAAAGAAAGTCTTCTTCCAAAGTACTTATATTTTTCTCTAAAATATAAACCGCTTGAAAGTAATGGTTATCAGAGACATTTCTCAAAATTAAAAGATTAGACAAGTTCCTAAATAGTACTTTGTAGATTTACCAACCCACAGGCTATAAGAAGAATAGTGTGTTTCCGGTTATCTCGTACTGTCTTCCAGTCTCC
>JAYTYQ010000085.1:0-2771 GCA_043742285.1 Candidatus Altimarinota bacterium | reverse complement strand
AGGGTACCCGTACTGATGAGGATATCGATGCGATCATCAGAAATATCATTTGACGGCGTATCACACCAAGCCGTGAGAGCGATATTGGTAATATTTTTTCCAGTATTCGTGAATGATTTTTGGATATAGCTCGATTCTCATGAGACATATGGATCTCTCGTGTCTCACCAGAGAACTCCTGAGAGATCAGCCGTCTCACCACTGACGACCATACTATTTCTCTTCGCCCATGTCTGTGGAGCTGCACCTCCCTTCTTGTTCCATCCATTTTCATAGCCGATAATTTCTACTTCTCCACTTACAGAGTTTTCTGTGAAAAAGGTACTATAGATATTCTCCCCAGGAGCGGCGATATGGACACTACCCGTTCCATAGTTGGAGAAATAACTGAGCTGATCCCTTGAGTCTGTCGATGCTACAGCAATGACATTTCAGAGTGCTGGAATAGTGACAGATCCTGTGAGGACCACTTCTCGATCAATGATTTCTTCTCAAACAAGGGAAATGTCAGATCCATATTCGGCAGGGAAAAACCTCTCTGTATTGTTGTCGCTTCCATTGTTTCCTGCAGCAGCAATGAAGAGTCATGGGAAGTCTCGAATCGCATTGTACATGAGAAAATCAAAGTCACTATAGGACACGGAAGTATCCATTCCTCAGAAGCTGGCATTGATCACACGAGCTCCGTTGTTGCGAGCGAAGTTGATCCCACGGATAATATCGGCCGTATTCCCTCATCCATTATCGCTAAGAACTTTTACTGCCATGATCTGTACACGTGGAGCGACCCCAGTTATCCCTGTTCCATTGTTCGCAACCGCACCTATGGTTCCTGATACATGGGTTCCGTGTCAGTAGTGATCAAGCGGATCTCTATCATCATAGGCAAAATCATACCCATGCTCACAGCTTCCAAGATAGACCCCTGAATCTGAGATACAATCCCTACCGTCCCACATATTGGCTGCCAGATCTGGATGCGTATAGTCAACGCCCGTGTCGAGTACGGCGACAATTGTTCCAGTCGATGAGAGCCTCCCGCTCGCATAGGCAATCGCTTCGGGATAGTCGATATCAGCATCGAGTGTGCCAGTGACACTATTCACACTCTGTCCTTGATTATCGAGTCACCAGAGATTCGAGAAGCTCGCATCATTGGGCATACTTCGTCCTGAGAAGCTCATTGGAACGAATTTCTTTGCTGCGACCTTCATCGTACGAGGACCATCAAGGACCTTGTAGACGAAATTCTTCTGTACATGACTCACACGAGGATCATTCTTGAGTCGTGAGATCGTCTGATCGATCTGGATACTATGTTCCATTGCCGTCATGAACTCCATACTTGGCACGAGAGATGACTGAGTACTCCCGCTATCGACAGGAAGAGTTATGATAGCGATATTTTGTTCTGAGATTGTCCCTGCCGTAGTCATTCCTTGTGACTGAGCAACAGCATCGACGAGCGACTTACCATGAGTACTCTCGACATCGAGTGATTCAGGTTTGAATGATATGAGAATCTGATCCTGTGCAATATCTGATCCAACCTGGATATGCTCAGATGTACTCCGATCGAGAGCGTGAGTCGTGAGGATCTCATCATTCGATACAAAGTGAATATCACTGCCTGAGGTTATCTCACGAGTGACATTCCCTGTATTCGAGCTACCGATAGCAATCTGCCCTGATTCTGAAGTTGTAGAAGTTGCTCCACTCTCACTGACCAGGGGAATACTCGCCCCCACAGACACTGAATGAGACTCATCTGCCCAGAGATATACTGGAGTGGATAGCTGCGTCACAATGAGTGTGACACATACGATCTCAGCGATAAGGATACGAAATGAAGCATGCATATTAAAAAAATTAGGTTAACACAATGAGCTTACCATAATATAAAAAATTATGCAAATATCAATGCCTAGATTCTATTTCCCTCCTCTCTTCCTCTCACCTTCTGTGAGCCACTTCTTGCGGAGTCGGAGATTGAGTGGAGTGACTTCGACGAGCTCATCTTCACCGATATAGTCGAGACAATCTTCGAGGGTCATCTGGCGAATAGGCGTGAGGCGGATCGCTTCATCGGTTCCAGAAGCTCGCATATTGGTGAGTTGTTTGTTCTTGGTCGCATTCACGACGAGATCTCCTCACTTGAGATGTTCACCGATGATCATTCCTTCGTAGAGTTCGGTCGTCGGATCGATGAGGATCGGTCCACGTTCCTCGAGCTTCCAGAGAGAATATGCCATAGCAGCGCCAGGAGTTCCAGAGATCATTGAGCCGACATCGCGTTTCTCGATGGGCCCCTTGTAGTCATCATAGTGAGAGAACGATGAATAGATGATCCCTTCACCCTTGGTCTCGATGACGAATCGTGAACGGAAACCGAGGAGTCCTCGAGTCGGTACCTCGAATTCCATACTCGTGATACCATTGACAGTATTCATATTTTTACAGACTCATTTTCGTTTTCCGAGCATTTCGAATATGGTTCCTGATCGATCTTCTGGTACCCACATGACGACGTTCTCGATGGGTTCTTGTTTTTTCCCCTTCACTTCATGGAAGATGACCTGAGGACATCCGACCTGGAGCTCGAATCCTTCACGGCGCATGGTCTCGACGAGGACCGAGAGGTGGAGTTCTCCTCGACCCGATACGACATAACCATTGCCATCAGAACCATCGAAATCAATCTTGAGTCCCACATTCATCTCCATTTCTTTCTCGAGACGCTCACGGATCTGACGAGATGTGACGTATTTCCC
>JAYTYQ010000084.1:0-1437 GCA_043742285.1 Candidatus Altimarinota bacterium | reverse complement strand
TGGAATCACCATCACCAACATGTACTCACTTTTTCTTCTTCATGGATGAATCGCCTTCTGGAAGTGGTATATGGATTCCAGACGGGTATCGTATGATATGGTTGGGTTCTCCATCATAATCTTGGACATCATACCAACTATATGGATCAATCACTCGATGAATCCTCATGGAGATCTCCTGATGGGAAGATATATTCCATCTGGGAATATACCTGGATAGTCGGCATCACCGCATACTATCGATCATGGAAAGTCGGAAAAAAATATCCGAAAATCCAGAAATATTTTCTCGCTATGTGTAGCGTTCAACTCGTTCTCCTCGTATTCCTCATTGCCTATCACCCACTTGCTGGTACGACCATATTCCTGATTCCTATGATCACTGGACTTTTTCTTGCTGTGTATACAACCTATGATCATCATAGCTGACTCGAGAGCGAGAATCCTTATGAATCATCGTACAATATTATCTTTCCATTGTACAATATCATCACAAGAAATCTCGGCTATCATACAGCGCATCATCTAAAAGGAAGTCTCCATTGGTCTCATCTACCAGAATTTCACACTGAGATAGCCGCTAAAATTGATCACAAGTATTATAGAGAATATACAATTCTTCATTAAGACGAGATCATCGTATACATCTCGATATATATTCAGGAAGTTGAACGCGAACTCGGGAAATATAATAGGATATCTTGTTATTGTCGTGCTGGTGCAGATGAATGAGGAGATCTTATAGTTGTATCACCTGTCTTGTCGCCTCTATCCGCCTATCCGCATACTCGACTACATCTCGGATCACGAGCTTCTGTATCGCAGAGATAAGAGTTTCCATGAGTTCGTAGTGAGGTTGATTGTTATGAGTAAGGAGGTGAATTATACTATTTTTTAATTCAATTTTAGTAGCTTTGTTATTATAGGAATATTTACATTTTATAACTTTAGCAATCGAAGCAATAAGAGACATTTGATTTATTCTATTTAATTGCTCAGTTTGTAATACACTCGTTGCTCCGTGCCCATCCTTTAAGTAAAAAGGTGTTTCCAAATAAACAATATTTTGATTGTTTGAATGTATAAGAATTGTTGGTTTTCAAGCCTCATTATTCAGAACTTTTCTTGTTAATTGATTATAAGAGATGATTCAATTATTTGTTGTTGATTGTCCATAAAATGGATACATCGTTTCAGTTTCATCTTTTAATTCTTCAAGTTTTAATGGATTAATTTCTTTTTGCGGTTGCCATTGTAATACGTCTTCAATTCTAAAATCTTTCCACGTAAGCTTTCCACTCTCAAACTCCCTCAAAACTCTCTCTTCTTCACTCGTGAGTATATAGTTTCTCAGTCCTGTCGCCCAAAGATACGCCTCTAGCTCCGCTAGACGCTCCGCCTCTAGCTCCGCTAGACGCTCCGCCTCTAGCTCCGCTA
>JAYTYQ010000083.1:0-3454 GCA_043742285.1 Candidatus Altimarinota bacterium | reverse complement strand
GTAATTCAGCTGAGATCATCCAAAAAATTAGCGAATAATCTTACTTCTTCAAAAATCCTCCATCATGGGGGATTTTTGCCTTACTGGATTTCCCTCAATACTTTCTCCGCATGTCCTGTAGCCTTCACATTCCTCCATTTGTGGAGGATGTTTCATTCTTTATCTACGAGAAATGTCGAACGGATCACGCCAACATAGACTTTTCCATAATTCTTCTTCTCACCGATTACACCGAATTGCTCATGGAGTTCACCTGATTCATCAGAGATGAGCCCGATTGTCAGATTACAGCTCGTTGTGAACTTCTCATGAGAGATTTCACTATCTTTCGAGACTCCGATAATCTGTATCCCGAGCTCCGAAAAATCATCCTTTAGTCGTGTGAAGTCCTGAGCTTCGAGAGTACACCCGGGGGTATTATCTTTCGGATAGAAGTAGAGAAGTGTCTTGTCAGACTGTGAGAGGAGGGAGGTGAGATTCATAGAAAGAAAATTATTCAAAATAAACACTATTATAACCACCGATATCGAGCATGAGGACCTGTATATATCATCATTTTTCTACGAAGATGATACGAAAATCTGCTCCTATACTGATCGAACGTTTGCCACTCATAGATCACTCGAGAGCATGATTTCTCAGAGATGTATGAGTAGGACTCTCTTGAAAAAATCGTATAGTTTCTTTTATGGAAGACTTGTCTTGCTCGGCAAGTTTCTTAAACTTCTTATAAAATATATCGGAATAAATAATTTTCATGGCTTATCTCGTAAGGAATGTTAGAGCCTCTTCTCACTCAAACGGACCATAAACATTCTCTTCCCCACGATCGATACGATCGGTCATATCATCGAGATATTTATTGTATGCTATGATTTTGGGATCAAGCGGAGATGGACGATTCCCATTTCGTATATCGGTGAGTGATATGGTGATAAAGGTAGAGATATCGGTACCAGCATGATCCGCGACACTCTTTGCCCAGTTACGGAGTTCTGGATCGAGGCGGATAGTGGTTGATACTTTTCTTGGTTTTTTGATGGTGGTGAGCATGATATAGCAGTTAATATGCAAGACATTGTAATCGAATTTCCTAAAAAGCAAAATAAAAAATGCTCGGGCTTATGGCGCCGAGCGAGCCAGGTGGAGGATTTACTTGCCGAACATATTGATGAGCTATTTTGGTTGCCAGAAATCCATCCACATGCCAACAATCAAAGCGAGAATACCCCCGGTAGCTCCGAAAAACCCAGATCTTCCGAGAGCAACACCTAGACCGATTCCGACAAGAATTAGACCAACTCTATTTACGCGATTCATACGAGTCCCTTCTTCCGTATCGTCGAACGCGGAATTGCGCCGACTCATATCAGAATCATTAGTGATTTTAGAGAGAGAGACGATAGTCAAGTTTTTCTATATTAGCACGCAATATAAAAAAGTGCTAAAAAACTTTTGACAGGATGAGAAATTCCGCTAGAATTCTTCATGTAGATTCCAAGAAGACACAAACAGATACACTGACACATATGAATTCTCAGTGTTCCTGAGACGGACATAGAGTCCATTGTGTTCGTGTAACTGCCTGTGTATCTTCCTCGAGAATCTGTCTTCTATTTTTTATCTGAAAAACTATGTCCAAAATCATCGGTATCGACCTCGGTACTACCAATTCGTGTGTCGCCTTCATGGAAGGTGGTCAAGCAAAAGTCATTCCCAATGCAGAAGGTGGTCGTACGACTCCCTCTGTTGTGGCATCCAAGAAGGGTGAGACGATCGTCGGTATGCCCGCACGTCGCCAAGCCGTAACCAATTCGACGAATACGATATTCTCAGCAAAGCGCTTCATCGGACGCAAGTTCTCAGAAGTGACCAATGAGATCAAGAATGTCCCATTCAAGGTCACAGAAGGTCCAGATGGAGGCTGTCTCATCGAATGGAATGGGAAATGAGTCCGTCCAGAAGAGATCTCGGCAAAAGTCCTCGAAAAACTCAAAGAAGATGCCGAGAAATTCCTCGGATATAAAGTGACGGAAGCAGTTATCACCGTTCCTGCTTATTTCAATGACTCAGAGCGTCAGGCGACGATCAATGCCGGGAAAATCGCAGGACTCGATGTCAAGCGTATCATCAATGAACCAACTGCAGCGGCTCTTGCCTATGGAGTCAATAAAAAGAAGGATCAGAAGATCGCTGTCTATGACTTCGGTGGAGGAACTTTCGACATATCGATCCTCGAGATCATTGACGTCGATGGAGAGCTCCAGTTCGAAGTCCTCGCAACCAATGGTGATACTCACCTCGGAGGGGATGATTTCGATCAGCGAATATTCGAGTATGTGATGGCAGAATTCCAGAAGGAGACTGGGATAGATCTCCGCAAGGATGCTATGGCTGTCCAGCGCGTCAGATCTGCTGCCGAGAAGGCGAAGATCGAACTCTCATCGAGTACACAGACGGAGATCAATGAGCCATTCATCGCTATGAATGATGGAGTTCCATCGAATCTCCATATCACGATCACTCGTGCGAAGTTCGAAGAGCTCATCGCGGATCTCGTCGAGCGTTCGATGGAGCCATGTCGAAAAGTGATGAAGGATTCAGGACTGCAAGCCTCTCAGATCCATGAAGTCATCCTCGTGGGAGGCTCGACTCGTGTTCCGATGATCAAGTCGAAGGTCGAACAGTTCTTCTCGAAGAAGCCAAATGAAACAGTCAATCCAGATGAAGCCGTCGCCCTCGGAGCGGCAGTACAGGCATGAGTTCTCCAGGGAGACGTGAAGGATGTTCTTCTTCTCGATGTCACCCCACTCTCCCTCGGTATCGAGACGCTCGGTGGTGTCATGACCCGTATGATCGAACGCAATACGACAATCCCAACATCGAAATCTCAAGTCTACTCGACCGCCGCTGACAACCAAGATTCCGTCCAGATCCACATACTCCAGGGTGAACGCGAGATGGCGAATGACAATAAGTCTCTCGGAGAATTCATCCTCTCAGGTATTGCATCGGCTCCCCGTGGTATCCCACAGATCGAAGTCACTCTCGATATCGATGCTTCAGGAGTACTGCATGTCACCGCCAAGGATAAGGGCACTGGCAAAGAACAGAAGATCACCGTCCAAGGCTCAACTGGCATGAGTGATGATGAAGTGAATCGTCTCGTCAAAGAAGCAGAAACGAATCGTGATGCTGATAAGAAGAAAAAAGAATCCATCGAAGTCCGCAACCACGCTGACTCTATGGTCTACCAGTCAGAGAAGACACTCGAAGAGAGCAAGGATAAATATGAAGCAGCAGATGGTGAGACAGCAAAATCTGCCCTCGAACGCCTGAAGCAAGTCCTCGCCGATTCGAACTCGACCAAGGACGATATCGAAGAAGCGAATAAGGTTCTCTCAGATGTCATGATGAAGATCGGACAAGCGATCTATGCACATGCTGGAGATCC
>JAYTYQ010000082.1:0-2037 GCA_043742285.1 Candidatus Altimarinota bacterium | reverse complement strand
ATATTTTTCTATAATTTCTCTCATTATTTCTTCTGGATTTCCATTATATACTGTGAGTCTTCATTCAGATTTTTCGAGCTCTCGATCTATATCTTCGAGGGCTTCGCGAATAGATCCAAAACGAGCATCACTAGAACCAAAATCCTCTATTGCCCGACTATCATGGATGAATATCGGAAATACTTCCTCTGAATTTTTCACAGCTTCTATGAGTCATGTATTATCATGCGTTCTGAGATCCTGACGGAAGATGAAGAGTGAGCGTCTATACATGCCGACATCATAGAGAAATCAGCTAAGAAGGCAAGAAAAATCCCGAACGAAGTCGGGAAAATTTTATTACTTCTTCTTTTGAATCAGCTGCAAAAAAGGTATAATATCGAATAGAAGTATTTCTTGGATTCAACCTCCTGGTGCTCTTGCAGCTCGATCAATGGAAGGAATTGCATCTATCTGATTCCTCGTTGGAAAAGGTGGAGTATCAGCATTATCGAATCATTGCAATTGTGATGCTCTTGATCAGCCATTACTCCATGGTCATTTATCATGATTTGTCTCTAAAATGTTTATAATTTGTGGGAATCTGTTCCGATAATCCATCTTTCAATTTCCAGGTAGAGAACCAACGCGAACTTGTAGTGGATCTTTCATTTCATTTTTGGGATCAGTTCTTGGAATATTTGTCATACTTGAAAAGTTATAAAATAACTCCTGAAGTATAACTCTCTCTCTCTCTCTCTCTCTCTCTCTCTCTCTCTCTCTCTCTGATTTGTCAAATTTATTTTTTATCTTCGAGTACTGTCGCTTTCACGATCTTCACTTCTATCTCTGGTCGATCATTGCGATCGGTAGGAAGACGCTCAATCTGCTCGACGATCTCCATGCCAGAGATCACATGACCGAAGATCGTATGCTTGCGATCGAGGAAGCTCGCATCTTCTGCCGTCACGATGAAGAACTGTGAGCCATTGGTATTGCGCCCAGCATTTGCCATAGAAAGTATTCACTTCTTGTGGCTGAGAGTCATATCTGTGAACTCATCTTCGAAGGCACGCATCCAGAGACTCTTCCCTCCCATGCCCGTTCCACTTGGGTCACCTCACTGGATCATGAAGTCACGGATGACACGGTGGAATATGATACCATCATAGTATCCCTTTGCAGTGAGTCCGACGAAGTTCTCAACAGCCTTGGGTGCAGACTCTGGGAAGAGCTCGAGAGTGATATCTCAGTGGTTGGTAGAGAGAAGGATTTGAGGATTGGGCATGAGGGGGAAAGTTAGAGAAGACACGAACAGTTACATAATGGAATTTATTTTTTTATCATTCAGAATATCATTCTCAGTATTTCATCGATGAAGTTTAGACATTTTTCAGCATCAGAATGACTCATACATCAGAATTCTTCTGCGAGTAATACTTGTGTTTCTACTTCCATAGCGGATCATTTTGCAATATGGAAAAATCGAGAGCAGTCAGCATCACTTCATCTGCCACTTCACTCTGCTATATTCGAGACTATAGAGAGGGCTGCTCGACGGATTTGATCAGTGAGGGCAAATTTTTCTTCGACTGGAAAAGATTGGAGTAAGGTATGAAGGAGTTTATTTAGCTCAAAAGCTCTTTTCCAAACTTCTAGATTTCGATAGTATGAAGCCATATCCAATGTGTTACTGTCTGTATCTTCTATATTAGCTTTCCATCTGTTTGTGTCTTCTGTCTGTGTTTCTACCAAATCTACATTCCAGGCATATTGAGTCCCATCTGACCCATGATTCCCTTCATACGATCCGCAGCGATTTCTTGGGCTTTTTTCATTCCCTTATTGATAGCTTCAGATATAGCTTTCTCGAGCTTCGATTGATCCTTGAGAAGTGATATATCCTCAATGACGGTAGAGACAACTTTGAGCTGACCATCGATCGTGACGACGACTCCATCGACTTCCGCTTCTATATGAGTATTACTGAGTTCTTCTTGGATCTTCTGGGCTTGTTGCTGGAGCTTCATGAGCTCTTGTGCTTGTTTGAAATCCATA
>JAYTYQ010000081.1:0-1289 GCA_043742285.1 Candidatus Altimarinota bacterium | reverse complement strand
ATGAGAGGGTTACTCATGATTGCGGGAATTTTGTCTTTTGGGAGGAGTTTGGTCAAGGCAGTACCACTACCCGTGAGAAGAATAGGATCACCAGAATTATTGATGAAAGTAATGAGGGATGTGATGTCTTTATTTTTTCACTTGAATGCCAATTGGATCTCAAAACTTCCTATACTGGAAGGGATTCAATCGGTATTGGATCATGGGACAATTCACTGCAGTCCGAGGACCATAGTTCCATCGATATTGAATTGCTTGAAGATCTTCGATTCCATAAAACGAATATAGCTTTTCAGATCGATATTTTCTTCTTCAATATTTCCAGATATTGGACTGAGTGTCGGGATGATGCTATTGAGTATTTTTTTTTGTTGTGAGAGGATATCCTTATCTTCAGAACTATTGAGTATTACTTTTTTGAGCCAATCGATATATTTTGATTCCCCAGGAGTCTTCACAATAGCTTTTCTCGTATTATCAATATCCGTATTCATAATCTTGAGAAGCTCTGCATATTCAGTTCTCTTATCGATGATGCGAGTTATGTCTTCGAATGCAAGTCATCACCCATCTGTTTTCTGATATTTTTCTATGCTCGCGTTCGCTCAAGCAAGGCTCACATCAATTGTCGATATACCAGGAATAATATAGTAATAAGTCCATACTCAGAGAGCAATGCAAGTCACGACTTGCCCTATGGCGGTATAGGTGAGATGTTCTTTTTGTGAATTGGTAAGCATGAGAAAGAGTATTAAGGTTTTTCTTGAATGGAAACATAGCGTACCTGGACAGGAATAGTTGTACGTGTTGTGAAGAGTCCATTTCACTCGATTTTTTCGATACTCAGAGAGGATGGGGGATTGAGAAGTACAAAATGATTTTTTGTCGTATTCGAGAGCTCTTCCACAAAATTCATGGTTTCTATACGAGAAGAACCGAGTCTCCCATTGGAATCATCGGCACCGACATCTTTCCCATAAATATTACACAGTGTCGAGAGGGTTCCTTCTTTGCTAATGCTGATTCATTTGCAGTCTATATTTGGTCCTGATGAGTACTGTGCGCTCTCGACGATCTCGGAGAATTTGGTCACAATGTCGTCTGCACGAGATTTGTTGCTATAAGCTTCAATGATGAATGTTCTTTCGGGGGAAGTGGCAATGAGGTTTTTACTGATTTTGATCGGGATATATTCATTGAGTTTTTTGAGTATATCTTCCTCAAGAATCTTTTGTTTTCCAGTATACTGGGATTGTATAAGCGTGATGGTACTACATCCTCTCTCAGCA
>JAYTYQ010000080.1:0-1563 GCA_043742285.1 Candidatus Altimarinota bacterium | reverse complement strand
TGTCTTACTACCTACCAGGTACAACAACTCTTCAAGAATCCAAAGAGTAATAGAAAGCTCTTATCTAAAGGGAAGTTAGCCTAAATTGATTCACATTACTAAATCCCAATCCAACAAGCCATTGCACATTCTGAAGAAATGTTTCGTTCATTGCTCCATAATTTTCTTCTAGTATTTCGATGGTTATAAGTGGTCTATCTTCCTCACGAAATAACTGTACTAAACCAGAAACTAATTCTTGGAATCCTAGGTTTCCAATATCGTGTATGTAGGCATTTATAGACCGTCATGGTTGTCAATCTACTAACGCTAAAAATGCTGTTAAAAGTCACAATCGGAAAAGATTTAATGTACCCTGATTTTCTTTCAGGTATAGCAAATAGTCTGTTAAGACTTGATCATGAGGTCTTGCAAGTAATTCTCATCAGTCAATCGCACCTACATGTGCTACAACTTCATCATCCGGAAGTCGAAAAGTATCTTCTACTAGAAATGTAACATGAATTCCCAATATCGCTATGGCACTAGTATGAACTGCTCCTAAATATTGATCTCTAGCTCAGGAAACATGTACAGAAGTGACTTGCCTAGTCATGGAATGATTTTATATTTAAGTGTACTAATCCCATTCTCTCATAATTATCTCAAAAAAACAACTATTTCCTATATTTTCTACTCCACCTCTATCACCACCACCTCATTCTGTGTACCGAGGCGTTGCGGAGGTCACCATGTCCCGACACCACTGGTCGTGATCGATGTCATGTTCCCATCTCGACTCATCCCATAGACGTATTTGCCGAATGCGATCGCAGGAATGACGGAGAACGGCCACATCTGTCCTCGATGCGCGTGACCTGAGACGACGAGATCGATCGGATATTTCTGGAGAGTGCTATGGAGTGTTGGCTTGTGTTTGAGGAGAATTGTTGGTTCTCATATATTGAGATCGAGCATGTCTAGCGTCGCCTGCAATCCCTTCGAACTCTCAGAGCTATGGTATGCAACTCCGATGAATTGCATGCCATCGAGGGTGATCTTGCGATTATTGAGAATCATGATCTTCGAAGATTCGAATGCTCTCTGAATCTCCGAAGTATGTTGGTACTCTTCATGATTCCCATTGGCGAAGATGACTCCATGGGGCGTATTGATACGATCGAACTCACAGGCAATACTCTGATAGTCGATCCTGGGTCCATCGAAGAAGTCTCACGGTATGATCACAACGTCTCCAGCGAGCGTATTGATGAGATCGACGAGCTGACGAGCATGTGAGAGTCCATAGATATTCCCATAGTGGGTATCAGCGATCATGATGATGCGCTTCCCATGCCAGTGATGTGGTGTCTCGATCTTCACATGATATGTCTGTATGACTGTAGTGAAGCTCTGATAGACAGCGTAGATATTGAGAATGATAGTCAAGCAGAGCCAGAGGAAGAGATATCCACTATGGATCAATATATATCCTGATATCATCGCGAATATGAGGAATACGACTCCGACAAGTCCACCGATCGTGAGACCTCAGAGCCAATATGCTCCGATCCGATAGGTGAG
>JAYTYQ010000079.1:0-2494 GCA_043742285.1 Candidatus Altimarinota bacterium | reverse complement strand
CATATTGGGAAATGGTTACGATGATAAAATTCTGGATTGAACCTTTAGAATTTTACTCGTAATCATTTCCTACACAACCTGATTAAGTTTTACAAATTAATATTGCAATAGTACGAGCATTTATGTTTCGACAGGAATTCATGGGGCTTATTGCAGCCTCGAAGAAACAATGAGACGCTATCTTGCAATTAGAAAGAGAATGGGAAGTAATAAAACATGCTGGTATTATTGCGAGAGAATCAGGTGAAGATGAGAAATACACAGAAATGCTTGTATGGATGATAACAGCAGCCGCAAAAGAAAAACAGAGAAAAATACTTGGTAGAAAATCAGTATTTGTAGATGAGTGAATCACTGTTTGAATGCTGAGGAGCAATGCTATTGCCCTTAGAGACAGTGTAGCAGCGAATTATGGAAAATATGGGACCTGATTTGATTCTACTCAATTAGCACAGAAGAATGAAAGAAGACAGATATTAGATACTGTTCAAGGATATGAACAGAGATGATCTGCTATTAGTCTCATGAGTGCCGATGGTAGCATCTGAAGAATGTTAGCAAGTGAATGATTTAAGAGCGTACAATGATTTGATATTTCCCAGAGAATGGTTGACGTTTCTAGAAGTCTTATAACCTCTGGATGAGAAGCTTATGGTCTGTTTGATCCTTCATTGTCAATTCCTGCAGAAGATGCAAGCACCGATTTGATTATTGCAGATTTTTGAGCGGCAAGTGAACTAGATGAAAATCTTTTATCAGAAATTAAGAGGATATTAAAGCCTGGAGGGAAGGCGCATCTCTCATATTATAACTCGGATGCATTTGCACATACCTGGTGGCAACCATGGCAAACTTCGATAGAAGCAGTACTCAATACAACATCGCCCGTATTAGAAGTTCCGTTAATAGATCCTGAAACCTGAAAATGCAAGAGCTATAAAATATATGCTCAATGAAAGTCTTACGGCTCTCTGATGAGTGAATTAGGGGCACTTTGATTAGTCATGACAGATGTTTCTAGCTTTCCTTTATTGTCTACCCTGATGCCACCTACATTCTTTACTGATGCATCACGTGTAAAGGAAGTTATAGAATATGATTTAGCACACTCAAGAATAGCACCATATAAGGGATATTATCTCAATATAGCAATTCAAAAATAGTTTTATCTCTCTTTTTATTATTTTTATGAACATCCCCAATCCATATATTGATCGTCAAAAACCTCATGTCATACGCGGCATTGAGGGACTTGAATATGTCGTTCCTGAGTGAAAGAATGCTATATGTCTTACCGGCATGAGGCCAAGTGGACAACTCCATCTATGACACTATGTGTGAGCCCTCGAGAACTGGCTTAAGATACAAGATATGTCACGTATTAGATGTCAATTTCTCATCGCTGACTATCACGTCATGTGAGACCAAGATGATATGGACAAGATTCGTAGAAATATCTATGAAGTGACTAAAGACTGGCTCGCTGTTTGACTGGATCCAGAAAAATCTGATTTCGTTCTCCAGAGTGCTTTACCAGAGTGAGCAGAGCTCATGATGTTTTTTATGAACCTCCTGCCAATCGGTGAACTCGAGCGAAATCCTACACTAAAGACAGAGTTAAAACAACTCGAAGATACAAAAAACTCGATCACCGCTGGTTTTTATAACTATCCAGTTTCTCAAGCAGCTGATATACTCCTTCCAAAATGAACAATCGTACCTGTTGGAGATGATCAGATCCCACACATCGAGCTTGCCAGAGAAATTGTTCGACTCTTCAATAATAGGTATGGGTCAACTTTTGAGCCACCATATGCCCTCATATCAAAAGTATCTCGTCTCTCAGGAATCGATGGACAAGCAAAGATGAGCAAAAGCCTCGGAAATGCTATCATGCTCGCTGATGATGCTGACACAGTAGCCAAAAAAGTAAAAAAGATGTATACCGATCCGAATCGACTGCGTGCTACAGATCCAGGTAATGTGGAATGAAATGTTGTCTTTATGCATCTGGATGCATTTTATAAAGATGAGAGTCATCTCGAGGAATTGAAAAATAGATATAGAAATGGTCAGATCGGTGATGATGAACTCAAAAAACTTGCTACAGAAATCCTCAATGCTTTTCTCGATCCAATACGTATAAAACGAGCATCGTATGAAGGTAATGATGATTATCTTCGAAGTATACTACAAAAATGAACTCATAATGCTCGGGTAATTGCAGAGGCAACGATGAGGGAGGTACGAGAAAAGATTGGAATTATACAACTTTAGAGAACTCCATTTTATACTTTAAGACCTAAATATATGAATGAACTTATACAACCATATCTAGAATCTGTTGCATACGAAGCAAAGTTAAATAAAGCAGGAGTAACCCCGGAGATCAGCGTTATAATGTGAATCAATTTAGGCTAACTTCCCTTTAGATAAGAGCTTTCTATTACTCTTTGGATTCTTGAAGAGTTGTTGTACCTGGTAGGTAGTAAGA
>JAYTYQ010000078.1:0-3264 GCA_043742285.1 Candidatus Altimarinota bacterium | reverse complement strand
GCATCAATCTTCCCAGCAAGAGCAGATAGATCACCGCTACAAGGCTCTTCAGCCGAGAGGACACCTATCGCCATCATTGCGAGAATGATGAAGAGGATGAAGCGTCGAACGTATTTCACGGTAGAGTAACGGTAATAGATTATTTTCGTCTAAAAATTCTCTTCCAAAAAGATTTTCGTTCGATCGGCTTCACAGGCTCGATGATATTGACTCTCAAGAGATCCTTCTCGAGATCCTTATCTCTGAGCTTCGAGACACCGTATATAGAAGCAATGATACCACCGAGGATGACGCCCGTGACTACGGCATCTATATGCTTAATGCTTTTTTTTGCAACATTATCAGTATTGGGCTGTGGATTTTGGATTTCAGACATAGTAGGGAGATTATTTTCACTCGAAGTATACCATACATTCTATTGCATGTACAATTTAATCACCGATTTTTATCGTCTTGGAGAAAAATGTGACTTTTGGCACATGGATCATGATAGTATTGTAGTCGACGGTTGCACGAATCTTGTTGAATGCGAGGTTCTCAGGCAGGATGATGGATCGTGAGAAGGCACCATAATAACACTCTTCGACGAGCATACGTTTGGCATCGAGGTATATTGGCGCATGCTTGCGTTCTCAGGAAATAGTGAGAATATTGCGCGAGAGTGCGATATCGATGAGTGCTGGATCGACTCCAGCCACAGGCGCCACGATAATGAGCTCCTCTGCGAGATCGAGAACATCGACTGCAATCTGTCCAACGTCAGCTTCATGATCACGTGATTCACGGATCTCGACATCGATCGGGTGAGTATCATGAGAATCTGCATGGTCTGCTGTATGATGGTCATTGGTATGTATTGTTTTTTCTGGAGGATGAGACTCTTCTGCTCCAATACCAAAAAGCTTTGCCATAATGAATAATAGAAAATAAATATGGAACTATCCTATACAAGATTGCGCTATTTGCAAGAGCACTCAGAGATCACACGGCCATAACCCTCTATGAGAGCATGGGCGCTTTCTCTATATTTCTCAGCGCTCGAGAAGAGTCTCGAAAAGAGCTTGAGCTTCTCTGCGAGTTCATCGCTATGGTTGGGGTGAATAGCGATATCTGTCACTTCTCGAAGGGGGGCAATATCAGAGGCGAGAATGGGAAGTCCATACGTGAGTGCTGTTGCGAGACTCGGGCCTCCGCTATAGTATGCTCATACCGCGATCCAGCCACTGGCATATTCGTAGAGACCTGCACGATCGCTTGGTGGGAGAATCCCAATGATCTTCACATAGTCCATGATACCAAATCCTCGGATGCACTCAGAAATATGTCGAAGGTTCCCACCCAGATCACCTGTGATGATGAGTCGCTTGGTTCCCATATATTCATGAATATAACGAGAATAGGCATGGAGGAGCTGGAATGGATTCCATTCATCTCCTGGTGTTCCTTCGACGATCCAATATCCGAGAGTGATATTGTATGGATGAAGGTCTGAGAATGGACTGTGGCTTCTCTCGGGAACCAGGTAAGGAATGACAGAGATCTTTTTCTCAGATATTCCAAATACTTCAACGAGCTCTATCCCGATCTCAATATGTGGAACAATGAGGTGGTGCGACCCCTTCAAGAGTCTCTGGTAATGTCGTTCGAATAACTTGCGCCCGATGAGGCCTCTCTCCCCACGAGGATAGAGGATATCAGCATTGTCAAAAATATGCGATATCGTCGGAATACTGGTATCGATCGGGTCAAGATCTGAAAATGAGAGAATACGATCAGGACCATGCTGATGATGTGAGACCTTTCGCTTCGTGAATATTCCTTGTTTTGGGGATACAGATATCACCTTCTCTCCGTCGAGAAGTGTTCCATTCGTCACGAGGAAAGTGATCATATCATGTGGATGATACACTCTCCAGAGTCGAGCCCAAGCGACACCATACTCGAAACGCACGAGATCCACTGGACCTTTTGTCCGAATGTCGACGAGGATATGCATAGGATTTAGTCGAGTGTTATTTTTCTCGCTTGTTCATCAGTCACACTGGAATCCGTGATGATGAAGTCACGAGAAGGATGATAGAATGAGAGGGCACCTTCTCCAACAGCGGTGATGATATGTGTGAGGACATCAGAGAGTGGTAGTTCGATCTGTGTTCCTTTATCCATATCCTTGAGCTGACACACTCACTTCTTCGCTTCCATAATTCCGATCACGATCACGAATCGAGCACCGACGCGATTGGCCTTCTTCAATTGCACCTTGATACTCGGAGTTCCGAGGGAGAGAAGAGAGTTGAGTCCACGTTTTCGGGCTTCAATATTGAGTGGGAGAGCCAGCTTCTTTGCTTCGTCCCCGAGTTGCATGATGTAGAGGTGTATCGTATCCTTATTTCTGAGCTTGACTCCATGTTCCATCATCGCTTCGATGAGCCGCTCAGCACCGAAGGCAAATCCTACTGCAGGAATCTCGTTCTTCCAGCCGATCGTCTTCGCGAGGCTATCATAGCGCCCTCCACCACCGAAGGCATCTTGAGTACGTCCTGATCCATCGACGAATTCCCAGACGGTATGAGAATAATAGTCGAGTCCGCGTACCAGTGTCGGATCTTCCACATACGAGACCCCGAGAATGGCGAGATACTCCTTGACCTTGTTATAGAATTCGAGGGAATCCTTCTTCAGAAAGTCCGTCATCTGGGGCGCAATCCTCAGGAGTTCTTGGACATCAGGATTCTTGGAATCCAGAAGCCTCAGAGGATTCTTCTCCAGACGTGCGAGATCAACTTCATCCAGAAGGTGCTTCTTGTTCTCGAAAAATCCCTGCAATTCCATGAGATACTTCTCTCGCTCCTTCGTGATTCCGAGGGAATTGATCTTGATCGTATAATTTCATTCGAGTCCGAGCCCATCCATGATATTCTTCATGATGTAGATCGTCTTCGCGTCCAGGATCGGATCTTCTTCTCCGATGATCTCAGCACCCACCTGATGGAACTGACGATAGCGCCCCTTCTGCGGTCGATCATAGCGAAAGTGTGGCTCGATATAGTAGAGGTATACTGGCTGTGGCTCTTCGAGCATATGTTCAAGATACGCGCGCATCACTCCTGGTGTACTCTCAGGCTTCATCACGACTTCTCGTCCTCACTTATCTATGAAGTCGAACATCTCCTTGGTCACCACATCACTCGCCTCTCCACTTGAGTGGACGATGAGCGACTTCATCTCGAGGATCGGTGTCGTGATACGAGTGAATCCATTGGT
>JAYTYQ010000077.1:0-4577 GCA_043742285.1 Candidatus Altimarinota bacterium | reverse complement strand
TCACATGCCAGAGACGGTGCCCGATGCTAGAGTCTTTTCGTGGCATGATACCGATGAAGTCGATACGAATCTGATCTTCAGCAATATGATGTTTCATGAGATAGGAGAGGACACTGCGCTTCATCACGCGACGTTTCGAATACGTGAACGTATCGAGGGGATGGGCATGCGACTCATCAAAGCGGTAGCGTACCTCGACAAAAATATAGAGCCCTTTCTCTTTCGCGATAATATCGATTTCTCATCACTTGATCGTATAGTTCATCTCGATTATCTGATATCACTTCTCCTCGAGATATCTGCGGGCAATCTCCTCCCCTGTATATCAGATGGCACGTCTGGATGGAGGCTGTTTTTCTCCCATAGTGCAGAGTGAAGCGATCTCGGTAAATAAATATATTCTTCAATACGCTGGAGTCCTCTATTCTCCTCCTCCAATTCGCTTCTTCAGAAATTCCATCAGTTGCGGACCGAGATCTGTGCGGGCAAGAGCGTAGTCGATCGTTGCCTTCAAGAATCAGAACTTATCCCCCGTATCATAGCGTTCTCCTTCCATCTCGAGTCCATAGATATATTTGCCATCTTCGACCATGCGTGCGAATGCATCAGCAAGACGTATTTCTCCATCCTTGGATGCTCGCGCACCATCCCGTTCAAGGTAATCAAATACTTCGGGTGTGATGATATACTTCCCGATCACTCAGAGTCGAGAGGTGGTCTCATCTTGTTGGGGTTTCTCGAGAAACTTCGATACTCGGTGCATCTGGCCTTCAGAGCTCGCGGACTCGATGATCCCATAGGAACTGACACGCTTATCCGATACTTTTTCGAGGGCGATGACGGGGGAATTATTTTTCTCGAATGCTTCGACGAGTTGCTCAGCCCCAGTTCGCTCGCCCCGTATGAGGTCATCTCCGAAGAGGACGAGACAAGGCTCATCACCGATCCACTCACGCGCTCGCAGGAGTGCATCTCCATCGCCTCGAGGAATTGGCTGGCGCACGTAGGCAATGTGCGCAAGATTCGAGATCTTCTCCACCTCAGCAAGTTCCTTTACCTTTCCCTTCTCGACGAGTGTCTGTTCGAGTTCGAATGAAGTATCGAAGTGGTCTTCGATCGATCGTTTGCCACGTCCCGTGATGATGATGATATCTGTGATGCCTGCACTGACTGCTTCCTCGACGAGATATTGGATGACAGGCTTATCGACGATAGGGAGCATCTCTTTGGGTTGAGCCTTGGTTGCTGGGAGAAACCTGGTTCCGAATCCTGCTGCGGGTATGATACATTTGCGAATGAGTGCCATATTTTTGATGTTGAAAACTCCTTCAGTATAAAGAAAATCTGAAACTTTCAAAATGAGAGTTAAGACTATTATTCTATTTCCCTCGAATATACATCCCATCTCAAAAACTAAAGAATCGATACTTTTCTCGGATTGCATGCTGATAGAGTGCATCTACGTTTTCCTTGCCCATGAAGGCACTCACGAGTACCAGAAGAGATGACTCTGGAAGGTGAAAATTCGTGATGAGTTCATCGACAATTCAGAATTCATATCCTGGAGTGATATAGATAGCGGTCTCAAAGTTCAGAGTTCAGAGTTCATGGTTCACCATAATCGTGTGAATCCAGTTCATATTGTTCATATTCTGAGTGAGCGTATTCCAGTAATTTTGAGTTTCGTCGTTCAATGATTTTTTCACGGTTTCATCGAGAACTCCCCAGAGAGACGGAAGTGATTCCAGCGTACGACAGACGGTTGTTCCTACCGCGACAGTTTTTTGCCCATTTTTCTTGTATGCGGTAATTCTCTCGAAGAGACTGAGTTCGATCTCGATGGTCTCACGATGGATATGATAATCACGAATGTCGGCAACATCAATTCCCTTGAATGTCCCGAGCCCGACATGAAGCGTCACATATTCTTTCGGATTCTTGATACGCCCGAGGAGCTCTTCACTAAAGTGAAGCGATGCCGTTGGGGCAGCCACTGAGCCGCTATTTTTAGCGAAAGTAGTCTGATAGTCTTTTTCTTTTTCTTTGCGGTATTCGATATAGGGTGGGAGTGGGAGTTCTCCATATTTCTCCATCAGGAAATCGATCGATATGCCTGTTGTTGTGAGTATTCTCCCCGTATCTGTTATAGATTTCACTTTGAGTGATCCTTCATCAAAGAGGATCTTTGTACCGATTTTGAACTTATTTCCGGGTCGCACGAGTGCTTCGAAATCACCTCAAGGAAGCTTCCGACAAAAAAGAATCTCCCCATTTGCTATACTCCCATGAGTACTATCCGGTTTCACTATATTTCTCGCACAGAGTGGAATACGAGCCGGAAGAACACGAGAATCGTTGAAAAATATGACTCGATCCGATTCGAGTATATCCGCAAGATCGAGAAATATCCCTTCACGAGCAATGGTGGTGCTTCCTCTGGATCATATGATCATACGAGCATCATGGTGCGGATGAACCGCCTCTTGTGCGATGAGTTCTCTGGGAAGTGAGTATTGGTAGGAGGAGAGATTATAGTGAGTCATAGACAAAAATTTCTCGCGAAGTATACGACAATCCACCTCATTGACAATCTTTTTCCAGAAATTCTCTTGGGCTTTTCTCTATTTTCTCTATCATTCATTCTATGATTTTCCGTTTGCACTTCATCATATGTATCTTCATCCTCTCAGGATGTAGTATGCTTCCCCCTTCTGAGAATACGCTCATAGCATCTTCAGAATCGCACGTTCCAGCGTACCAACAATCCCTCGATCCAGACGTCAGGGTCGATCTCGCGAAAAAGCGAAAAAGCTATATCTCAGGCATCCGAAAAGGAGATTACTATTCTCTGAGAAATAATGCAGATGAAGCACTCGCCTATTACCTCCAGGTAGCCGAGAAGATCCCAAAAGATCAGGTAGTACGCAAGAAAATCGGTCATGTCTATTATCTGGAGAAGAACTGGAAATCGGCCTATGAGAATACCATCCAGGTTCCTATTTCAGAGCTCTCAGATGGGGATCAAACAGAGATGTTTCAGTCACTTTTTTTCGATGAATCTCAGTTGGATCGTATCGGTGAGATCATGAAGATCCCCATGGGAATAGGCTCACGAGAATATTACCGCGTAATCGATGTGTGCTATACAGGGATTCATAATTGTATCATGACTATCGATTCCTATAGTGGAAGTTCTCTCGCAATCCATGCACTCCAGTCCACAATCACGTGATCCTACCTCATCAGTCCTGACTTCCAATACCGCAATCTCGCGGTCGCCGTGAAGCTCTACGAACAGGGAATGTATGGTGCAAGTTCTCGTATTGCTGAAGAGATTCTTCGTAATCGTCCCGACTATCTCGAGGTGATGAAGATCCTTGGATTTTCCTATTATGAGCTCGGAAAGTATGCTGATGCGAAAAAATATCTCCTCACCTATCTCGAGAAAAATCCGAAAGATCTCGAATCAACGCTTCGTATGGGAGAGATTTTCGCACATGCAGGGGATTTTGCATCCGCCAACCTGTATCTGAATAATGCGATCCTTGCAGGCTATACACCAAAAACAGACCTCGAACGACGGCTTGCCTACAATTATTCGCTTTTGGGAGATAGTGCTGGACTCATGAAAGTCATGAATTATCTCTTACAAGAGACGGACGTGAAGGAAGATGATTATGCGGTTGCGATCTCACTTGCCATATCTCAAGGAGATCTCGCTCGTGGTCGTACGTGGTCACTCGATGGGATCAAGAAATTCCAGAATTCAGTCATGCTCACTCCTCTCTATATCGAGACGCTGAGGCTGCTCGGTGAACGCGATACTGCTACGATGCTCATAGAGAATACCGATTCTCACCTTCTCGAAGCCAATCCGAACTTTCTCCTTCAGAAGGGAATACTTCTCTTCGAACAAGGGAGATACGATGATGCAGAGATAATTTTCGAGAAGCTCTCAGGTTATGATGAATGGCCAGGCGTGACCGAAGAGGCGAATACCTACATCACTTCGATCAAGAATCTCAGGTCCCAATCAGGCAGTAGCTTTTTCCATTAGGCTCGAGAATTTCTTGACTCACGAAGATCTATCGCTACACTCGGGCGTATGTATCGTCATGATTTTCCCATATTTTCTACTCATCCTGATCTCGTATTCCTTGATTCAGCATCGAGTGCACAAAAGCCTCAGAGCGTGATCGATGCACTGACTCGGTATTTTCAGACTGACTATGCCAATATCCACCGGTGAGCATATGATCTCTCTATGGAGAGCTCGCTTCTCTATGACAAAGCGAAAAAAGCAGTTGCGAAAAAACTCCATGCACATTCTGAGAGTGAGATCGTCTTCACCTACAATGCGACCTATGCCTTCAATCTTCTTGCTCGATGACTCGTGAAGTCAGCATTTCTCAGGAAATGAGACATAGTTCTCCTTTCGAAAGGAGAACATCATGCGAATATTGTTCCATGGCAGATCATTGCGGAAGAATATGGGATCCTTATCGATTGGGTAGAGCTCCATGAAGATGGAACTCTTGATTATGATTCTCTCAGGAAGAAACTCCCTCATGTGAAGG
>JAYTYQ010000076.1:0-6380 GCA_043742285.1 Candidatus Altimarinota bacterium | reverse complement strand
GTGACTGATCCAAGCAATGACAATATCCTCCCAAATGCCCTCGATAAGAGTGTGGCAGATATTGTTGCGGAGGCTATGAGATAGGAGATTATTCCTGATCCATTTTCCCAAGCTTGCCTTGTAGGAACCTAAATATTTTTCTGAACACAAATATTTACTTTCTCATTATTCTTTTCCAGAGACTTTTTTTCTCTTCGAGTGGCGTTTCGATGGGTATTGGTTCCTCGAGACGCATGACTTCGAGAATCCCGAGGACACATATCATGATGAATCCATACTTGTATCCATGATGTGTTCCCATGAATTCAGTGATCCGACCACCGAAGTTCACGATCCCGATCATGAGGAGAAATATTGTGACCATCAGTGTGCGACCATGTGAGCGAGCCCACGAGGCAAATACTGAGTGATCCACCTTCAGATATTTGGCCTGGAGCACGGCGAATCCACCCACAACCACAATGAGAAGGAGCGTGAAGATACTGGATTCAGGCACTCAGGCGATCATATCTGGGACAGCTTTGGCGAATCATTTCTCGAGCATTTCGAGAGCCGTGAAGAGGATGATGAAGAGTCAGACCCACTGGATAGATGGATAGCGCTCGAGGAGCTTGGCAATATAGTTCGATGCGACTACCATGAGAATGATCGAGACGATGAGTCCGATCATGAGATTGACGATATTGCCATGGCTTGCTCATGCAACCCCGAGCACATTGTCGAGGCTCATTGCCACATCAGCGATGATGATCATCTTGATAGCCGCTCAGAAGTGAGGAGAATTTCATGCAATATCTTCTGTATGATGCTCACTGGCACGAATCTCGCGATAGAACTTCCAGACGACATAGAGCAGGAGTATCGCTCCGAGGAATTCGAGTCCAGGAATCTGGAGGAGAAATACGACTCCGAGTGAGAATATGATACGAAGGATCGTCGCACCAGCCACTCACCAGAAGATTGCTTTCTGACGTATTGCTGGGGGGAGTTTCTTGGTTGCCATACCGATGAGGATGGCATTATCTCCACTCATGACGAGGTCGATGAGGATGATATTGAGCAGTGCGAATGCTCAGGCTGTTGTGAAGAGATGGGCGAAGTCTGATTCGATGAGAGAGAGGAATTCGATCATATTGGAGTATTAAAAAATGGAAAAGTAGAAAATGCTACAGTTGGAATATCCTGATCCTGTAGCAGGATATTCTTCAGGAGAAATTTCGAAAATATTCTATAGAAAATGAGAAAAATGCAATATTTTTGACAGGGAAGGGGAGAATGTGGTAGGATGCACTCAGTTAGAAATAAACAAATAATACTTAGAAATTATGTCTCAATTAGATACAATGGAACAGCCAACCCAAGATCTTGATAAGACTCTCGATGGTATCACTTCAGAAAAAGATGAATGAAAAAAATGATGACTGAAACACGCCCTTGCTGGAATCATGAACTTCTTGCCTGATACGAAAAAATCAGGAAAGGATATTCCCAATGCATCAGATCTGCAATCTGCCATGGTGCAGAGAATCGATGCAGATACTTCAGCGCCTGATATCGCCAAGAATCCTCAGGTCAAGGCCATAAAGGAAGAAATGATGAGAAGAATTCATGGAGAAGCGGATCCTTCGAGATTGCTCGAGAACTATGCTCAGATGCGAGGTATGCTCGACGGTGCGATATGAGCTAACGAATGAGCTCAAGCTCAGAGTGGCCAACAAGTTCAAAGACAGTCAGCGGATCAGCAAAAACAAAATGATCTTGCTCAGCTTGATTTTACTCAACTCGGGAAAAAATTCCGTGATAGCATAGATCAGGCCAATAGAGCAAGAGTACTCGATCAAAATAGGGCTGCTGCGGATGCAAGGGCAGCATCGTATACTGAAGCCAGATCTCTTCAATCATGAGCTGCAGGGAGATTAGGTGCAGCATTTCAACGATATACTTAAATCTACACCACTCTCACACTCTCGAGTATCTCACTGATGACATCATCTGTATTGCTTCAGTCACTGAGAGCTTCGTAGGAGAGGAGTATCCTGTGGCGGAGGACTTCGTGAGCAAGAGACTTGATATCTTCAGGAAGGACATAGTCTCGGCCTTCGAGGAGGGCGAGGACTCGAGCAGTGCGGATGAGTGCGAGACCAGCACGAGTGGATGCTCAGTAGGAGATGAGAGATGGAGGAGATTGTTCCATTTGGCTCTTGGGAGTGAATGAAGAGGTCCAATTCCCTTTTTGGATTCATTGTTTGCCTTCTCGATCTCCCGATCCTTCACGATGACGAGTGCGAGTGAGCTCGAGAATACTCGAGACATAGTCATAGATCTTCTCATCCACGCGGATCATCCTCGCTATGTAGTCACGGATCTCGATGAGGTCGACGCTATTCGGAACCGTATCTTTCATTGACTTCTTCGTGTTCATGACTCAATCCTGTTGCCAGATTTTTTTCTCATCATCTGGAGTGGGATACGTGAGAACAAGCTTCATGAGGAATCGATCGAGCTCAGCCTCTGGAAGAGGATAGGTTCACTCATGTTCGATGGGATTCTCGGTCGCCAGGACGAAAAATGATGGCGAAAGGGGAAGAGTGGTATCACCGATAGTCACGTGCCTCTCTTCCATAGCTTCGAGGAGAGCAGATTGGACCTTCGGTGGAGTTCGGTTGATCTCATCGGCGAGGAGGATCTCGGTGAAGATCGGTCATTTTCTGAGTTCGAATGTGCCCGTATCCGCTCGGTAGATCTCGGTCCCCGTGAGGTCAGAGGGGAGGAGATCAGGCGTGAAGGAAATACGCTTGAACTCATAGCCGAGGACACGTGCAAGGGTCTTGATCGTGAGTGTCTTCCCGAGTCCAGGAACTCACTCGATGAGGACATGTCCTCAGGCGAAGAGCGCGATGATGATGCGACGAATGAGGTGATCTTGACCGATGATAGTTCACCTGATCTCATCTTCGATGTACGTGAGTGTTTCTCTGATATGCGTGAGTGCGGGATTCATGATGAGTATAGAGAAAGAAGCTAAAAAATCATTCTTGCCATATCGAACAGAGTGATGTGAGACCGTAGGGATCCATACTCCCGAGAACAAGTCTCCACGAAGTGGGACGACATTCGAGAGGGGTAGATATCTTGCTCGAGATTTCTCAGAAGAATACAAAAAGCATATAAAATTTCTGGATTTTTGCAAAAAAGAATGTGATCTGATAGACTCAATCTATGTTCACCATTCCCTCGACTACATCGCATATTTGAGTCTATTTTGATATTGAGCATGGAGGAATGGATGCAAAATTAGATATTACATCAGTTTGAGCCGATATTAACTGAAATGGAGTTCCTGATTACAGGTCCAAGAATCTTGATACTCTCAGAAAACAGACAAATAAGGCACGCCAGAATTCTCTGGAACGAATAGTAGTCTCAGAGACGGTTGCGCTGAGTGATGTCTGGCCACCAGAAACCTATAGGGAACTCGAAAAACAAAATCCAACTTCTCATCAGATCATCGCTGAGAAAAGTAGGAATACCTCTGAGATCCTCACGCATATCTATACGAGATTGATCAGTCATTTCGAACAACAGTTCTCCCATGAAGACGCTACGACTCATGCTGCGAACTTCATGCGGAAGTATAGTCCAGAGTTCCAGCAATTGCTCGCACTCAATACTGAGCCATCGGTGATACGTGAGAAGATCCGTACCTATACACAAGAATACCTCCAGAGTGTCCCTCTATCAGGAGCTGAAAGATGCCTCGATGGAAGTCCGAAAGCCTCCATTGAGCTATTTTCTGATGAAGATAGAGAATTCAACTCGAAGATAGTATTATACTCTTTGACACTCACTGCGATCTGACAGTATGAGGAAGAACACCATGTGTCACCAGAGGAAGTCATTGCTGAGACGCTCTCAGAGAATCATCTCAATAGCGTGGTAATCCCAGAAGGTGATAGAGAAAAAGTATTGGAAAGTGCTCAGATAGATTCACCAGCGTCCATCGTGTCATGAGTATGAATCTGAGACTCTACAAAAGTACAAATGCTCGATGAGAATGGTATATCAGATGTCATGTGTACCCATACTCAGGATGGTGATTATATCCTCCAGTTTCCAACAGGGGAGAGCATCCTGATCGATGCCAATGGTGATAGAGAACTAGCAAAAAAGGAAATCGAATTCATCCAAGAAATCGCAAAAACACCGATCGCTCGCAGACTTCTCATGAATGGAAATGACAGATTTCAGGATTTTCGTAGAAAATTCGAGAAGCAATTCCCATGAATAGATATGGATACTCATCCGAATTTTTTCATCAAAAAAGTCCTCGAGAGAATCCTCTCAAAAATGCCAGATGACTGACTCACAGGAATCCAGAAAGCTTTCAAGGATCAACTTGCATCGATGCTCAGTCCAGAAGCATCACTGAGTCATATACAGGAATTTCTCAGAAATACGAGAGATCAGTTCATTCCAATGCTTCATGATTCTGGACTCATTCCTCGTGATGGCGTACAGTCGCTCAATACAGAGAAGCTCATCAATTAAATTCTCGCATTTTTCTGATTTTTCTCTATACTCTCGCCACTATTTCTTGGCAATTTTCTATGACACAAACCCCTCCTCACCCCCCCTTCTCAGGGGAGGGATCACGATGATTCTCTTTCTCGATCGAAGCCACCGAATGATATGCTCGGGCGGGTACTATCACTACTCCACATGGAGTGATTCATACTCCCAGCTTCATGCCCGTCGGTACGCAAGCGGCGATGAAGGGACTGACACGAGAGCAACTCGTCTCGACGGGCGCTGAGATATCGCTCGTGAATACCTATCACACCTATCTCCAGCCAGGACATGAGGTGATTCGATCTTTTGGCGGACTCCATGACTTCATGCAGCATCCACTCCCGATACTCACAGATAGTGGAGGATTCCAGGTATTCTCTCTTGGTGCTCAGATGGAGAAGAGGCATCTGGGTAAAAATGAAAAATGAAAAATGAAAAATATTCCCCTGATACCGGGGGCTGAGACGATGAAACCCCCATCTCTCGTCAAGATAACAGAAGATGGAGTTCACTTTCGATCTCATCGAGATGGTTCGAAGCACTTCTTCACGCCCGAATCGGTCATGGAAGTCGAGGAAGCTCTCGGAGCAGATATCATCATGGCATTCGATGAGTGTGCAAGTGGTGATTCGACCTATGATTACGCTCGATCTGCTATGGATCGGACGCATCGTTGGGCGACTCGATGCGTGACGAAGTGGCAAGAGCTCCAGCTCATACGAGAAGGGAAGTGACTCCCATATCAGGCACTCTTCGCGATCATGCAGGGAGTGGTCTATGATGATCTCAGAGTTGAGTCATGCCGGTATATTTCTGATCTCGATACTCCAGGAGTTGCTATCGGTGGACTCTCTGTCGGAGAGTCCAAAGAGGATATGTATCGTATATTGGATATCCTTGCACCTCACTTACCTCGAGCCAAGCCTCACTACCTCATGGGAGTCGGTACTCCAGAAGATCTCGTCGAAGGGATTGCTCGAGGGATCGATATGATGGACTGTGTTCTCCCGACGCGTCTTGCTCGTCATGGAGTTGCCTTCTCTCAGTTCGGCAACTGCAAGATCACCAATGCGAAATATGCACTCGAGAAATCAGGCATCCCCGTCCATCCAGAACTCTCCACCATGGTCTCACGGACGTATTCTCTCGGATATCTGAAACATCTCTATACAGCAGGAGAGTCTCTCGCAGGTCAGCTCGTCTCCATGCACAATATCGAATATCTAGTGAATATTGTTCGGAGATCTCGCGAAGCGATCCTTGCAGGTGAGTTCGAGCTCTTCAGGAAGAGATTCTGGAGTGAGATGAATATTGGGAAATAGAGTTTTTGCATGATTGTGGGTCTCTCTTTTGCATCTCGAGAGAAATCTGCTATACTTTCCGCGGAACAATTCCTATTTACTCATTCATCTGATACTCATATGCAGTTCGATCATCACCCGTTCCTCCAAGATCATCCTGAGCTCCAGGAAACTATCCACTCATTACGTGTATCCAATGTTCACTTTGCCAAGCTCCTTCGAGAATACGATGGTATCTGTCTCGAGATCGGACGAGCTGAGAGTGATATCCCTGGATATATGATGTCTGATCTCGATCTCGAACAACTGAAGAAAGAGCGACTCGCCCTCAAGGATGCACTCATCGCAATGATTGCCTAGATTTTTTCATAAAATAATTCTTTTGGGAGTTTCACGAAGATCATCATGAAAGCACTTCAAAGATTCTATATGTAAAAAGGTGAGAGAAATACTCTTACTGAAAAATTGTTGTATATCGAGTGTGTACGTAAATTAACCATATTTTTATGA